>JAFZCF010000202.1 GCA_017552165.1 Clostridia bacterium | reverse complement strand
GGGCGGATTTCGGGCGGGTGAAAAAAGCCGCAAAATGTAAGCCATTCGGACATTTTTTCGGGCTTAATAGTCCTTTTTACCTATTGTCAATCCGCCCGGTATTAGGTAAAATATGTATCGTAAGGAGACGGACGTCTCCGCGTCCGGCCGGGTCTTCCGGTCGGGCCAGGCACAGTCTCACGGCGGCCAGTCCGCTGAAAAATAAATTTCTCAAAGGAGAAAAAACGATGAAAAAACTTTCAATAATCATGGCGGTCGTCATGATCGTAATGACGCTCCTCGCCATCGCAGCCACCGCGGCTGCCGGCCCCGCGACGCTTCAGCCCGCCGCAGGCGAACGTACGCTTCAGACGATCGGCAAGACGAACCCTATGCTCCAGAAACTCAGAATCACTGACAAGGGCGACGGCACGTACAGCATTGTTACCGGTCACGAAGCCGGAGGTACAATGTGGTATGGCAGTTTTACGGCAGACTTGCCCGAAATGCAGTATACGAACCAGGACCTCGAGGGCGCGGCTGAATGGAACTACTATGTTCCCGGCGCTTATTACGATGCGGGTCTTGTCAAGGACGCTACCGAGCTTTGCTGGGCTTTCTTCGATAAAAGTGAAGAAGACGTTGCTACTTCCGGCGCACTCGATTTCAGCGACCTGAACGATTTCGAGGTCTACTATTCCGAAGACGGTGTCAGCTGGAAAAAGGCAGAGGTTCAGATCTACAGATACGACCCCAAGGCCGTGAAATCCAACGGGGAGAACGAGTTCAGCCCCGATTGCGGCGCAACGCTCGGCGTACGCTTTGTGTTTAAAAATGCAATCAGTAAGGATACCAAGTATTTCTGTATCTATGATCCCAGCACCAAATATTTAAACATCAAGTTCTGGTCCACATGGCTCGCGGCAGCTTACACCGCTGACGGCAGCACCGCATGGGTTGAAGGCGCGTCTACTGAGCCCGCTACCGACACCGCCGACTACACTGCGGCCGTCGCGATCGTTCTCGCTGTCTCCGCTCTCGGAACGGCTCTCATCAGCAAGAAGATCAGAAAGTAATAACGCAAAAAACGTGTATTGAAGATGTGCGAATTCCATAATCTGGGATTCGCACATTTTCAGAAAGAGGATCATTATGGGATTTTTGCCTCTTGCGGGCAGGGAAGTCTGCGTCATGCCGACGTCTTCCGAAAACACGCGCAACTCCGAGGGATGTTTTTTCAGACTTAACGACGGCTCCATCGTCTATATGTGGTCGTATTACTACAACCACGGGAGCGATTTCGGCGAAGACCTTGACGTCGCGGACTTCGCGTGGGTGCGTTCCTTCGACGAAGGAAAAACCTGGAGCGATATAAAGATAGTTTACGGCGACGGAAAAGAGAACCTCATGGACCCGACGCTCATGAGGATGCAGAACGGCGACCTCGGCCTCTTCTACGTGCTCCACTACAAATGCGGAGCGTCGGAGGAGAGACGCGACAGCAATATATACCACAAGGGTATGGTGTACCTCTCCCGCTCAAAGGACGAGGGCGCAACGTGGTCGGAGCCGCTCCTCATAACCCCCGAGGACGAGGGCTTCTGCTTCACCAACCAGCACGGGATCAGACTTAAAAGCGGGCGGATACTCCTCCCGATGGCGTATCACAGATTCGACCCCGAATGCTATTACGGCCTCTCTCTTTACGGGGTGATCGCCTTCTTCATCTCCGACGACGACGGATATACGTGGTACGAGGCGCCGAAGCGCGTCTACGGCTGGCCGGAGGACATCTCGGTGTCGGGACTTCAGGAGCCCTTCCCGTACCAGACCGAGGAGGGAAGGATCAGAGTATTCTGCCGCACCGACCTCGGCACGTTCTACGAGACGTATTCCGACGACGACGGCATAACGTGGTCACAGGCCGCGCCGAACAAGCATTTCACCTCCCCCTGCGCTCCGATTGCCATTGCGAAGAGCGGCAAGTACACCGTCGCGTGCTTCAACCCGATACCGGCGTACCTCACCCGTGAGTCCGGCGCCCCCTATACGGGCGGAGATCAGCGCAATCCGATGATAATCGACATCAGCGAGGACGACGGCAAGACCTTCATAAGGCAAAAGATGCTCGATCCCCGCGTGGGCGTCCAGTATCCCGCCATATTCGACGGCGGGGACTACATCCTCATCGGATACGAGGTGATCCTCGAGGGAGTCATCGCGAGAGTCAGACACAGCGAGCTTTCGTAAAGCCCGCCGGAAAACGCAAATTTTTCAGTTTCAAAGGGACATACGAAAATGGACAAAAGCAAATTCAAGGGCATTCTCGTGCCGGTGATCTCGCCCATCAAGCCCGAGGGCGGAGTGGATCTCGACGCTATGGAAAAGGTGATCCGCTACGTCTTCTCAAAGGGCGTCGACGGACTTTACGTCTGCGGAGCGACGGGCGACGGGAGCTATCTTAAAATTTCCGACCGCAAGGCGGTCGCAGAGCGCGCCGCAAAGATCTGCAAGGAATACGGCAAACTCTGCATAATCAACGCGGGCGTAAAGAGCACGGAGGAATCCGTTGAGCTCGTCAAGCACGCCGTTGCTGCGGGAGCCGACGCGGTCTCCGCCATGCCTGTCGACAGGTCGAACAGCATACAGCGCAGGAATTATTACGAAAAGCTCGCGGCGGCCGCGGGCGACACGCCTTTCCTGCTCTACTACATCCCGGCCTTCACGCTCCACATCCCCGCCGACGAGCTCATCGAGCTCCTCAGCATCAAGAACGTGATAGGCCTCAAATTCTCCGACGCCAATTTCTTCTATATGAGGAGACTCCTCATCCACAAGCCGGATCTCGTCATCTTCAACGGCGAGGACGAGCTCCTGACCTACGGTCTGCTCGCCGGCGCCACGGGCGGCATCGGAATGAACTACAACGTCTTCCCCGAGCTGTTCGTGCTCATCTACAGATGCGTTCAGAGCGGCGATATCAAGCATGCGACGGTCCTTCAGAACGCCCTCGCGGAGTTCCTCGATCCCGTATTCAGATACGGCCTCTACGAGTCGGTGGAGCACACAGTCAAGCTCCGCTTCGGCATTGAGAGATGCTTCCGCGAGCCGAACGCCGTGCACGTCATGACCGACGAACAGAAGGCGGAGGTCGCCGACAAGATGAAATATCTCGACGGGGTCGTCGCGCAGGTCGCGGCCGAGCTCGGAGATAAATAATCCGTTTACAAAAACCGGAACAACCGGAACAAGGAGAACAAAATGAGTTTCAGAAAAGTACTTTCGCTGCTCATCGCCGTCCTGCTCACCGTAACCGCCCTCATGGCGTGCACGAACACCCCGGCGGGGCCGGGAGCCGACACGTCCGGCAAGGCGTCCGGCGACAGCTCGGGCGACGATACCCAGAAGCTGCCGGAGTCCGACTACGGCAACATCCCGGGCGGCACCCGTTTTGACGGCAAGGAATTCAAGATTGCCACGTACACGGGCGGCAACATCGACATCTACTGGGCGAGCTTTTTCGACGTTGACGAACCGGACGAGAGCGACCGCCTCCAGGCTGCTGCTCACAAGCGCAACGAAGAGATAGAGGACAAGTTCGGCTGCACCATAACCTGCGACGAGCTCTGGCAGTGGCTGGGCGGCAAGGAAGGCAAGTTCTATTTCATGCAGCTTGCCGCCGACGGCGACACGATCTACGATCTCTGGTTCCTTGAGTCGTATATAGCCGTCTCGGATTTCATAATCGACGATCTTCTGTACGACGCGGCGACGCTCCCGTACATCAACTGGGACGCCGACTACTATCACCACACCTTCAACGAGACCTACCGCCTGAGAGACAAACAGTTCGTTTTCTGCTCGGATATGACATATCCGTGCCAGAACGCGCAGAGAATGTACGTCAACCTCGACATCCTCGAGGACCTCAACTACGAACACAACTACGTTTACGATCTCGTTGACAACGGCACGTGGACGGTCGAGCAGCTTTTCAAAATGATGGAAGGCCAGTACGAGGACGTCAACAAAAATAACGAAAGGGACGCGAACGACTATTACGGCTACGCCGGGACGCCCGGCTCCGGCCTCGGCATCTTCACTGCCGCGGGGCTCAAAGGCTCTTACATAACCGACAGCGGCTGGGAGTTCGACTACGCTACGGACAAGGCGGTCCGCGTATTCGACACCATCGAGCAGTTCGTAAAGATGCCCGAGCTCTACAACGACGAGTGGAACCAGACGATATTCCAGGACGGCCGCGCCCTCTTCCGTTCTTCGGGAAGCGAGCTCAGAGAGATACACAACTGGGACGTCGATATAAACATCGCCGTCATTCCCCAGCCGAAATATGACGATCAGCAGGACAGATACTACTCCTTCGCCTCGGGCGGAATGCTCTACGTTCCCTCCGATATAGACGATCCCGATTTCGTCGGCGCGATGATCGAGGCGATGTCCTACGGCTCGCAGAAATATCTCGTTCCGGCGTTCTATGAGAACTTTGTACAGTACAGAGTGCTTCAGGACGACCAGTCGAGAGAAAACTGGAGAAAGATGCTGAGCGACTGGTCTATGTTCGAGTTCGCTTATCTCATCGCTCCGAACGAGGATATCCGCTACTACGGGCCGGTACTCAATTCGATATACAGCATGGTGAACAGCGGCGCCAACACCTACGCGTCAAACTGGGCGGAGATCGAGGACGTCATGCATCTCGTCTGCAATCAGTTCTACAAGAAGTTCATGGCTAAGGCCTGAACAGAAAAATCAGATGACAATAAAACCTGAAAAGCGTTACGGGGCGGCGGGTCTCGCCGCCCTGTGCGCTCTTATAATGACCGTCGCGCTTATATGCGCGTGCGGTCACAACGGGGAGAACGGCCCGGCGGCGTCGGATACCGCCACGGGCACGGCGGCGGATGGAACCGTCACGACGGCCGTTACGGAGACCCCCGCCGCGCTCAGCGGATGGTTCGACTACGGCTCGGCGCTCTACCAGCGCGACAAGTTCGAGCAGGGGACGAAACAGTCGATAGAGATCCAGATGGCAAAGAACGAGGCCGAGGGATTTCAGTACCTCCTGACCTCGGACAAAGACGTCGACGGCCTCAGATGCGACGTTGCGCCGCTCAGCGACGGGCAGGGGCATACGCTTTCCGGCACCGTCAACGTCGTGTGGTATCTCTGGATAAACAAATCCGACGCAATCCACGACTCCTTCGTGTGGCAGCCGGCGGCGATGCTCCCGATGGACGACGAATATCAGGGCGGCAGCTTTGATGTCGCCGCGAACACCTGCCGCACTCTCTACGTAAACTACAAAACCGACGCCGACACGGTTCCCGGCACCTACACGGGCAAACTGACGGTCAGCAAAGACGGCAGGGAACTCCTTTCGGGCGACGTGTCGGTGAGAGTGCGCGACGTATATTATGACGACAAGACCGAGTGCCTGACGATGATCGGGCTGGGATACGACAAGCAGAACGGCGATCCCAACTATCCGGCGGGCCCCGAGAGCGCGCCGGCGCTGGGATTTCAGCACGACGACGGCAACGTCAACATGGACCTTCTGCTCGAATACGCCTGGTTCCTCCTCGACAACAGGTTCTGCACGACCTGGCTTCCCTTTGAGAACGACCTTCTGAGCGAGAATTTCGACGAGGTCAAGAGGTTCATCAACAGCCCGAGGTTTACCGGCTCCAACATCTCGTCCTTCATATACGAGGAGTCGGCGAACAGGCGCGCGACCCTGCTCGACAGGACGTACCGCATAGCCGAGGAGAACGGCTGGCTCGACAAGCTCTATTTCGCGAGGTTCGACGAGCCGCACAACGAGGAGCAGTTTCAGTATATCGTTGAGAACGCGAAGTACGTCAAAAATTATTTCGACACGACGAACTTCCTCGACGCCTTCAACACCAATATCTCGGCAGACGGGAAGAACATCGTCGAGCGCATGTCCGAATATTCGACGGCGTACTGCCCGCTCATCAATATGTTCACCGGCGAGCTGAAGGAGTCGCTCCTCAGGCTCAAGAGAGAACGCGGCGACACACTCTTCTGGTACACCTGCGGCAGCGGCAGATCCGACGGGTTCTATTCCTTCAACTGCCTGCCCTGCACGCCGGGGACCGACAAGCGGCTCATGTTCTGGTCACAGTATCAGGAGGACGTCGACGGCTTCCTCTACTGGTCGGCTACGACCTGGAACTTCTGCGAGAACGTATGGGCGGAGGATTACCTCGATACGGATTTCAAATTCCCCAAGTCGGACAGCATGGCGACGGACGACGGAGTGCTGATATACTGGCACCCCGTGACGAAAAAGCCGGTCACGACCCTCGGCTTCGAGGCGATGCGCGACGGAGTTGAGGATTTCCAGCTCTTCAAGACCGCCGAGGCCGCGCTCGGAAGGGAAAAGATCCTTGAGATAATCGGCGGGATCGTGACCGACGTCGGCCACTACGCCTCATATGAAAGCGGCAGCACCGAGCTTCTCAACGAGCTGAGAAACAGCGTTTTCGATCTGCTCGAGGCGGCTGCGTGATAACGCGGCGAGCGTAAAAGAAAAAATGAAAGGCGGACGATTTTTTAACCTTTACGGTATTGAAATCATCCGCCTTTTACTGTATAATAAGACCATAATCCGATCGGAGGTTATCATGAACTACAATCAGAAATTTGACGCGATCAACCGCTGCCGCTCGCAGAGCACGGGCGAGAGGATAGCTTCGGAGCTTTCCTATCTGAACGCAATCTCCCAGGCAAGGGGAGGCATCTACCGCGAAAGGATCGAGCAGGCGCTCGACACCCTCCTCGCGCGGCTCGACAGGGACGGCGTGATCACGTCGTCGACCGTCAGGGAGGTCGAGGAGAGTCTCTCGGATCTCGCCCCGGTCGCAAAGAGCCTCACCATGCTGTTCCAGGCCCACGCCCACATCGACATGAACTGGAAATGGGGCTACAACGAGACGGCCGCCATAACGATCGACACCTTCCGCACGGTGCTCGACATCATGCGCGAGTATCCCGATATGACGTTTATGCAGTCGCAGGCGTCGACCTACGAGATCGTCGAAAAGTTCTGCCCCGAGATGCTCCCCGAGATAAAGGAGCGCATCCGCGAGGGACGCTGGGAGGTCAACGCCGCCGAGTGGGTAGAGCCGGACAAGAACATGCCGGACGGCGAGTCGCAGACGAGACAGATACTCCAGGCGAAGAAATATCTCGCAAAGCTCCTTGAGATCGACCCCGATTCCCTCGATCTCGATTTCGTGCCCGACACCTTCGGCCACAACCTCAACGCGCCGGAGATACTCTCCGACGCCGGCGTGAAGTACATGTACCACTGCCGCGCGCACAACGGCCCGAACCTCTATAAATACGTCTCCCCGTCGGGAAAGAGCATCCTGACCTACTGCGATTTTACGTGGTACAACAACTACGTCTCGCCGCACATGTTCGAGCTCATCCCGGCAAACTGCGAGAGAGAAAAGCTCGATACATTCCTTTACATCTACGGCGTGGGAGACCACGGCGGCGGCCCGTCGAGGAGAGACGTCAGCAGGATCACCGAATATATGTCCTGGCCGCTCACCCCGACCATCCGTTTCGGCACTATGCACGAATTCTTCAGGGCGGTCGAGCGCTGCCGCTCCGAATTTCCGGAGATAAACACCGAGCGCAATTTCGTCTTCTCGGGGTGCTATACCACCCAGACCCGTATAAAGATGGCGAACCGCCTCTCGGAGGTCAGGATGAACGAGACCGAGGCGCTCTCTGCCTCCGCCTCCATTCTCGCAGACGCTCCGCGTGAGCCCGAGCGTCTCGACAACGCCTGGCGCATGCTCCTCTTCAACCACTTCCACGACATCCTCCCCGGCTCGGGCAAGGTCGAGACGAGAGAGTTCGCCCTCGGAAGGTATCAGGAGACGATGGCCGTCGCGGGCACCTACGGCAGCATGTCGATGAGACGCATCGCCGAGGCGATAGACACGTCGGCGCTCCCGTTCGTCGAGCAGGCGGATTCATACGCAGAGGGCGGCGGCGTCGGATTCTATCAGGATGCCGAGCGCAGCAGCCGCTTCCCGTCCCCCGAGCGCGGATGCGGTCCGTTCCGCGCGTTTCACCTCTTCAACCCGTCGGGCTTTGACCGCTCCGAGGTGACCGAGGTGACGGTATGGGACTATCCCGCCGACTTCGGCAAGGCGTTCATGGAGGACGCGGACGGAAACGGCATACCCTTCGCCGTCATAGATTCGGGCGAATACTGGTCTCACAACTACACGAAGATAATGTTCCCGGTCAAGGTCCCGGCCTTCGGCTACACGACCGTCAAGCTGAGACAGATGGAGGAGGGCGAGGGTCACATCGCCTGGCCGTTCTCCGGATTTGACGGGCTGTACAATTCGGTCATCCAGAACGACCCGATAATCCTCGAAAACGATCTCATCACCGCGGTATTCGACAAAAAGACCTGCCGCCTTATGTCCCTCATCGACAAGGAGACGGGTGAAAAGCTCATCGACAAGCCCTCCTGCTTCTTCAGATACGGGGAAGAGAACCCGCTCTACGGCATGACGGCCTGGCGCATAGGCCCGTTCATGAAGACTGTGGACCTCAACGAGGCCAACTCCCCGCGCTTCACGGACTACCGCCGCTCGGCGCTCTACGACCGTTTCTCGTACACCCTGCCGTTCGGCCGCTCGATAATCGACTGCACGGTAATGCTGAAACGCGACAGCCGCGTGCTCGAATTCAATCTGAGGATAGACTGGAGCGAGGACTTCGACTACGGGAAGATGGTCCCGCAGCTCGCGTTTGCCGTGCCGGTATCCTACGGAACGACCGGCACCTACCACTGCGACATACCGTACGGCGAGCTCCTCCGCAAGGCGGCTCCGCACGACGTGCCGGCGCTCTCTCACATCACGGTCGACGGCGAGGGCAAACACGTCGTTTCGCTGATATGCGACACCAAGTACGGCTATCAGCTTGACAGCGACACGGCGACCGTCACGATAGTGCGCAGCGCGTACGAGCCCGACCTCTATCCCGACCGCGGCATACACAACGTCAGGATCGGTGTCTTCGCCGGCGAGCCGGACGAGGTCAGGAAAAACTCCTCTGTATTCTGCAGGCCTCTGCCGTTCATTTCCGGCACCAGGCACGGCGGCTCGCTCCCGCTCTCGGGCGTTTCGATGACCGTCATTTCGGGCAGCGCCGAGGTGTCGTGCCTCAAGAACAGCGAGGACGGGACAGGCGCCGCGGTCCGTCTCACCGAGACGGCTGGCGTCTCCGGCAAGGTATCGGTCAGGTTCGCGCGCCCGGTCAGCGAGGCGTTCGTGACGAACAGTCTCGAAAAGCCGGTATCGCCGGCCGCTGTCTCCTCCGACACCGTGACGGTCGATCTCAAGGCATACGAGACCTCGACCTTCGTCGTGAGATTCAAATAACAGCAGAAATAAACGGAAAAATCCGCCCATGGGGGCGGATTTTCCGTTTGTATGAGACTCAGTTCTTCTTTTCGTCCTTTTTCTTCTTCTTTGAAGCGACGATTATGATGACGATTACGATAATGAGGACGAGGAGTATGAGCAGCCAGATGAATATGCAGATCCCGAGGGGCTGCGGGCAGAAATGACATATCGGACAGGCCTTCTTTGAAGTCACTTCCGGATTGTCCGGAGTGCCCGTTCCGCTGCCGACAGGGCCGGTGTGATAGTTTATGTCGTCCGTGCCGAATGATATGGTCTTAGACCAGTCGGAGTAGATTTCTCCGTCAAAATATTTCGGGTGATCGTATTTGTAGCGGCAGCGGAGCTCGATGACGGAATCCTTCGGAACGGTCTGACGCTCTTCATTTGCGAGACTGAACAGCGCGGACTCCATCTCGCCGGCTTTTATGATCCAGTCGCCCTGGAGCTGAATAAACTCGGCGTCGCCCTTTACGCGGGCCCAGACCTCGATAACGATCCCGCCGCCGTCGGCCTCGACCTTCGTCGCGTTTTCGGTGAGCTTGTCGGGGACGGTCAGAGTGAACGCGACTATCGGGTTATCGTTGAACTCCTTGTCGGTCATGCGGAGACCGGTGATCACGGGGGCGTCAAGGTCGGCCTTGGTCAGCGGCTCGAGCTTCTCGGCGTTCTTGCCGACGCTCGTTATATTCGACCATTCGGAGAAGTAATATTTGTCGTCTTCGCCGTCGTTTCTTATGACGAGCACGAATCTCGCGCGGAAATACACGGTGTGCTTGGTATAGTCGATATGCAGGTCTTCGTTTTCATAATCGTAGGTGTACTGCTCGGGCCTCAGCTGATCCTTTACGCCGGGGGTGTGCGTCTCGGGATTGCCGTTCCAGCGGTCGTCGTTCGGGACGCCGCGGGTGACCCAGATGTCCTGAACGGTCTCCGTCGCGTTATTGAGCCCGCAGTCAACGATATCCCATTCGCTCCAGCGCGAGTTGCCCTCGCTGTCCTTACCGAGACCGTAATACGCGTTTCCGTCCCAGTATTTCGTGTAGTGCCAGCCGGAAACGCCGTCTTTGACGTCGTCGACGGCCCAGTCGACCTGAACGTTCATCCAGATATCGGTGCAGCCGATGTTTTCCATGAACTGATCGATGGTTTCGTCGAGATGCGCGTTCTCCTTGTTCTTGAAGAACGTCGTCATGTCGTTGCTCAGACTGTACGTCAGTTTTGTGGTCGTGGGGGAATCGCCGCCTTCGAGCCACACGGCGGTCACGTTGCCGGGAGCGACGAGCTCAAACGGCAGGCCGTCGTCCGCCGCCGACGCGGAGAGCGCCGCGCAGGGCAGCAGGAGCAGGCAGACGAGGACTGCGGATAAGATTTTTTTCATTTTTCGGTTCCTTTCTTTTGCGCGTATATGTTTCAGGCGAAAATATCGCCGTATTCACTGTAGCTTATATGCTCGTATTCCGATTCGTGGCCGTTCATCACGTCCTTTATCTTTTTCGTGACGTCGTCCGGCGTGACCTTGCCGATTTCGTATTCCGTCATGTTGACTTCGGACGAGAGGGAGCTCGAGTATTCGTAGTACGCCTCGCCGGAGGCCGTGTCGAATCTTATCTTCGGGTCCTCGTCGATGTAGAACTTGACGTTGAGGCCGATGCCGGTCGCGGGATCGAACGTGAAGAGATACGACGTGCACTCCGACGTGTGGTCGGCCAGACCGTTGACGACGTATTTCTTTTTGAGCTCGTAGCCCTTCGCGCCGTCGCAGAGATCAGTTGACGCGGTGATCTCGAAGCGCTCGCAGTATATGCTGACGATATCCCTCGTCATCGTGCCTTTTTCAAAGTCCTTCGTGTGCTCGTATATGCTGAAAGCGGCGGAGGCCGGGCATTTCGGCAGGAAGGCGCGGTCTTCGTCGGTCTCCCAGTACGGATAGTCGTCAACTATAAGTTTGCGGTAAAAATCGTACAGGACGGCCTTGCCGTTTTCGAAAACTATCGCGACGTGATCGTCCGGCTCGTCGAGATTGCCCTTTCTGCTCTCGTCGTAGCCGACGAGGGTATAGGCGCTGTGATAGTGATAGTTCGCGCAGTTCAGATACTCGTAGGGGCGGGGGACCGCGCCGTTGCCGTCGCTGTGGTCCTCTCCGTAGGTATAGGCAAGATGCGCGTTCTGCAGGGCGGCCGCCCACTCGTATCCGGCCTTGCCGTCGTAATACGTCACGCGGGGATAGGTTGAGCCGTTCGTATTGTCGCCCGGCGTTTTGGGGCCGCCCGGCGAGTCCTTTCCGATAAGGGCGCAGGACGCGAACGACAGCATGACGGCGCATACAAGCGCCGCCGACAGGATCTTTTTCATCTCGTTTGTTCCTTTCGGTATATTGCTTATAAAAGCGTGCGGTGCCGGACGCGCCGGCCCGACTTATATTTTACCACAAAACGCGGGATAATAAAAGACCCGGGACGCCGAATTGCCCCCGTCGCTTGACATAACGCCCCAAATCGGGTAAAATACTTGTACGATAAGGAGAACGCCATGGCCCCGACGGACGACGAAAGAATATCATATCTGAGAGAGAAGGCGGCGTCGCTGCCTCTTTCGCCCGGGGTGTATCTCATGAAGGACTCCGGCGGGAGGATAATCTACGTCGGCAAGTCCTCGGCGCTGAAAAACAGAGTCAGCTCGTATTTCACCGACATAGCGCATCACAGCGTCAAGACCTTCCGCCTCGTTCAGAACATCGCCGATTTCGACTATATGCTGACGGGTACGGAGATGGAGGCGCTGGCGCTCGAAAACCGGCTGATAAAGCTCCATTCTCCGAAGTTCAATATAAAGCTCAAGGACGCAAAAAGCTATCCGTATATAAAACTGACGGTGAGGGACGAATATCCCCGCATATCCGTCGTGCGCAAGAGGTCTGACGACGGGGCGAAGTATTTTGGCCCGTATTCGGGGACCGGCGTGGCGTACGGCATACTCAACACCGTCCGCGGCGCCTTCGGCATACCCGACTGCCGCAGGAGCTTCCCAAAAGACATAGGCACGCGGCCGTGCCTCAACTACGAGCTCAAAAAGTGCTGCGGGCTTTGCACCGGATGCGTGAGCGCCGAGGAATACCGCGCGCGGTTCAGGGAGGTTTCGGCCTTCCTGTGCGGCTCGTTTTCGGGTGTGCGGCGCGAGCTCACCGAGGCGATGGAGACGGCGGCGGAGAATCTCATGTTCGAGAACGCGGCGGTCTATCGCGACCGGCTCGCGGCGCTCGACCGTCTGTGGGACAAACAGCGCGTCGTGGGCGCACCCGACGACGAGAGGGACGTCCTCTCGGTGTACTGCGAGGAAAAGGGCAGCTGCGTCTGCATATTCTACGTCAGGAACGGCGCGGTCACAGACTCGGAGTGCTTCGCCTTCGGAGCCGACAGGATAATGGATCAGGACGCGCTGATCTCGTTCATATACGGGCTATACACCGTCCGGGAATATATCCCGCCGGAGTTCGTCACGGATTTCCCGCTCGACGCCGACGCGAAAAAGACCCTCTCCGACCTGCTGACGGAAAAGGCCGGCCGGACGGTGAAGGTCAGGATACCCGAAAAGGGCGGGCTGCGCTCGCTCTGCGGCGTTGTGAAATCCAACGCCGAGGAATATCTCAAAAAGAAAAACGCGTCGTTCGAGAAAAACGAATCGACGCTCGTGCGGCTCGCCGCCCTGCTCGGCCTCGAGGTCGTGCCCGAGACCATCGAGGCGTACGATATCTCGAATCTCGGAAACGAGAACATCACGGCCGGCAAGGTCCTTTACAGGAACGGAAAGCCGGACAAAAGCGGCTACCGGACTTACAAAATGCGCCTCACGGAGGGGCAGGACGACTATTCCTCGATGAGGGAGGCGATCTCCCGCCGGCTGGCGCACAAGGAGGACGAGTATCCCGATCTGATCCTCCTCGACGGAGGGACGGGACACGTATCGGTGATACGCGGACTTTTGTCCGAGCTCGGGGTGAACATCCCCGTCTTTGGCATGGTCAAGGACGAGTTCCACAAGACGCGGGAGCTCACCGACGACGAAAACTATATCTCGATAGCCCACGAACAGCCGGTGTTCCTGCTCATTTACGGCATACAGGAGGAGGTCCACCGGTACACGGTCTCGCGCATGAGCGGTGCCAAGCGCAAAACGCTGCGGCGCTCGGTCCTCGAGGAGGTCCGCGGAATAGGGCCGGCAAAGGCGAAAAAACTGCTCTCGCGCTTCGGAGGTCTGCGCGGCGTCGCCGCGGCGGCGGACGACGAGCTCCTGGCCGTCG
>JAFZCF010000201.1 GCA_017552165.1 Clostridia bacterium | reverse complement strand
GAGAACATCTGGATAAATCTTCTGTAAGAGTCGTAAACGAATCTCTCGAACTTGGGATCCGGGTTGCCGGCTATCATAGCGGCGACGACCTCGTCGTTGAGACCGAGGTTGAGGATGGTATCCATCATTCCGGGCATGGAAGCTCTCGCGCCGGAACGGACGGAAACGAGAAGCGGGTTTTTGAGATCCCCGAACTTCTTGCCGTTGATCTTTTCCATTGTTTCGACGTACTGCATGATTTCGGACATGATTTCGTCGTTGATCTTTCTGCCGTCCTCATAGTACTGGTTGCAGGCCTCGGTAGTGATCGTGAAGCCATGCGGGACGGGAAGACCGATGTTGGTCATCTCGGCAAGGTTTGCGCCCTTGCCGCCGAGAAGCTCGCGCATTCCGGCGTTGCCTTCGGTGAACAGATAACAATATTTCTTTGCCATTATATTTCCTCCAATGTTTTTGAAACAGTGCCAACGGATATTATATCATTTTTGTATCGGAAATGCCACCGTTTCATTCAATTTAACATATTGTTAATAATTTGCTTTCACGGTATCTCGGGAGTCCAGTATTCCGTTCCGTAGAAATCGCGGAACACGTACATGGCGGACGTTTTACTTGCGTCTATTTCGACGTTGCTGATAACGTGCTCGCCGGTATAGGTGATCTGCTCGCCGATGAGATAACTGTTCTGATAATTGCCCTGATAGTCGTAGTAATCGCAGACGAAATCTATCCTGTCGCCCACAGTTAGCTCGGTCAGCTCTTTCGCGACGGTTTCGGTCTCACCGTTGATATAATCGGACCTGACGCCCGCGATGTACCCGTACGGATTTGAGCTGTCAAACACGATGATGAGGTTCGAGCGCTCGCCGTTGAGGAGGATCGGCACCCGCCCCGTGATCGAATAATAGTTTCCGTCCTGGACGCTGTCGACGAAATAGTACGCAACGGGCCAGTTGTCTATCGCCAGCCAGGTGCCGTCATATTCGCCGATGAGCTCGCCCTTGTCGGTAAAATCGTAAACGTTGTAAAGGCCGAGATCGATGTACCCCGCCCCGTCGTCGAAGAACACGTTGAGCTCGAGGTCGTGGACAAGGCTCCACTGTTCGGGGCTCAGCTTTATCACGTTCTTCCCTTCGGACCTGACCCATACGAGATTTCCGTCGTCAAACTGATTTTTGTTTATGTAATCGGCGGCTTTGTTAACGTCGAGCGATTTCCCTCCGAGAAGGCCCGAGAGGAGCGACGTAACGTCGACGCCCGAGCTGCCGCCCGAGACCATGCCGAGTAGCGAGGAGAGCGCGGAGTTTCCTGCAGACGCCGTCTGGCCTGTCTGGCCGACCGCGGCGAAGCTCCTTATGCAGTCGAGATATTCGCTATCCATGTTCGCGGCTTCGCAGGCGGCTATCGAGCTGTTGACCGACGACGTCTTTCTGTACGGGAAATAGACTGACAGGCCGTACGCGTTCGTCATATTTGACGACGTGCGGTTATATTTGACAGCTCCGAGAAGCGCCGAGGCGAGCGCCTTGGATTCCGTCGTGCCGAGATTGTTCGCGAGGTGGACGAGGTCTATCTGGTCGATCTTGCTCGACGAAGCGAACTCTCTCGTATCGTTGCGGGCGTCGGAGACCTGCTTGTACCCGTCGTTTTCGATGAGCTCTGAGGTCGAAGTCGAGAAATCCCTGAGCTTTGAGGGCACCGTCGCGCTGAGCTCGGCAAGGTCGATTATCGACAGAGTGGCCTTCTGTCCGCTGCATTTCTGAGCGCAGAAATCGACGAAATCGTCGATGATGTTCTGCCCGAGTTTTACCGTAGATACCGACGTGTTCGCGGAGAGCTTTCCGAGCCAGTTGGTGTAGTACCAGCCGCAGCCGGGTTCGGTCTCCTCCGACGCCACGAGATAGTCGGCGTAGCCGTCGAGCATGAGAGCGTTTTCGAGCGTCGCCATGAGACAGGTATCAAAGCCCACGAAATCGAATTTAACTCCGCCGGATTTGAGCGCGTCGCTTATTCCCTTGAGGGTCATGGATCCGGCCGAGGTGTTCTTTTCGTCATAGCCGTATCCCGACACCGAACCGCCGCCGTGATCCCAGAAAATAAGCTGATATCTGTTTGCGGGATAGTTTTCCGCGCAGTATTTGATGAATTTGGCGAGGGTCGCGGACTTCGTCATCGCCTCCTTGCCGTCGTTTTTGACGAGAGTTTTCAGGCTCTTGTTCTCAACCTTGTGGATCTGATTGTACTGGCTGCTGACCCTGCTATCGTGCCATTCCTTGGCCCCGCCGGTGTAGATAAGCAGATTGACCTTATCCGACAGATTGGCGTTCAGCATTTCTTTTATATCGGCCGAAGCCATGCCGTTTTTCGTCTCGAGGTCGGCGCCGCACATATAGACCATAAGGGTAACGGTATCGTTGCCGTTCCCTTTTATCGTCGTGTACTTTGCTCTCGCGCCGGAAGCGACCGTCTCGTCGAGCTTTCCGGTGTTTGACTTGGCGGTCCAGCCGGTCGAAACGGCGCCGCCGCCTGTAAAGCCGCCGAGCAGTTCGGTGAGCGAGGTCGAGATGTTCGGCGTGGTGACCGCCGGGGTGTCTCCGCCTCCGCCGAGGAAGTTCGAAAGGAGCCCTCCGCCCCCGCCGAGCGCG
>JAFZCF010000200.1 GCA_017552165.1 Clostridia bacterium | reverse complement strand
GTAGTCTTCAACCGCGCCGACGGAAATTTTGACAAACTCGCGGCGCATAAAATCGTGCGGGCGATTTCGAGAAGGACAAATATCGCGTACGAATATAAGGACGGCTCGGTCGAGTACGACGAAATCGAGGACCCGCCGCCTTACGACATGAACGCGCCGATAATCGAGATAAAGGACGGGGACTACGCGTTCTGGTACGCCGATTTTGCGGACAAACCCGAAAATTACAGGGGAAAAACCGTAAGAATTAAAGTTATGGTCGCAAAAAACAAGGCGCTTCGGGACAACGAGATAGTCGTCGGCAGAAGAATTATGACCTGCTGTATAGAAGACGTGCAGTACAAGGGCATAATCTGCATATGCGACAACGCGGCGAAATATAAGACGCAGGACTGGATAATTCTCACCGCGAAGATTTCCTTTGAGCCGCACAGACTCTATCACGGACAGACAGGGCCGGTGCTTTATGCAAACGCGATAAAGAAGACAGAGCCGCTCATAAACGATATCGCAACCTATTGAGATTGCAAAAAAATGAAATTAAGCAGTCGGACATCACTGCGAAAAAATAAAAAAACAAAGAAAGGTAGGTAATTAAATGCCGAAAAAAAGCAAAAAAACAAACGGCGGAGCGGAAAAGAAACTGCCCGTAAAGATAATTCCTCTCGGCGGACTCGGAGAAATCGGCCGCAATATGACGGTCGTGGAATACGCCGATGAAATTATAGTCGTCGACGCGGGACTCGGATTTCCCGACGAGAGCATGCTCGGAGTGGACCTCGTAATACCCGACACGCAGTACCTCGAGGAAAACGCCGAAAAGATAAAGGGAATACTTCTGACGCACGGACACGAGGACCACATAGGCGCGCTCCCGTACGTGTTCAGATTTCTGAAAACTCCGGTTTACGGCACGCTGCTGACTCTCGGAATACTTGAGGGAAAACTCGAGGAGCACGGACTTGAAGCGGAGGTTGAGTGCCATAGAGTAAATTCGGGGGACGTAATAAGCCTCGGAAAATATTTTACGGCGGAATTCATAAGAGTCAACCACTCGATAGCCGACTCCTGCGCGATAGCGGTAACCTGCCCCGCGGGAACGGTAGTATTCACGGGGGACTTCAAGATTGACCTAACGCCGATACAGGGCGAGCCGATAAACCTTACGAGATTCGGAGAAATCGGTAAAAACGGAGTGCTCGCGCTGCTGTGCGAGTCCACGAACGCCGAACGCCCCGGCTTTACAATGTCGGAGCGCAAGGTCGGAAAATCGCTCGACAACATTATAAAGGGCTGCGACAAGAGAATAATCATCTCCACGTTTTCGTCGAACGTGCACCGCGTTCAGCAGATCATCGACATAGCGTCAAAGCACGGGCGGCGCGTCGCCGTTACGGGACGGAGCATGATCAACATCATGAGCGCCGCGATGACGCTCGGATATATGAACGTTCCCGAAGGGACGCTGTGCGACATTTCGGAAGTGAAAAAACTCCCTCCGTCGAAGGTCGTCATCGTTTCGACGGGCAGCCAGGGCGAGCCGATGTCGGGGCTTTACAGAATGGCGTTCGGAATGCACGACAAGGTCGAGCTCGGGCCGTATGATCTTGTCATCATCAGCGCGTCGGCGATCCCGGGCAACGAAAAGCTCGTCGGCAACATCATAAACGAGCTTTACCGCCGCGGCGCCGAAGTGCTCTCCGACGCGGACGCCGACGTGCACGTTTCGGGCCACGCCTGCCGCGAGGAACTCAAGATTTTCCACGCGCTGACAAAGCCGGAATATTTCATGCCCGTTCACGGCGAGGCGCGCCATCTCTACCGCCACAAAGAGCTCGCGGAGCACATGGGAATGGCACCGAATCATATCTTCATCCCCGAACTCGGCAAGATACTCGAGATCGATTCCGCGGGCGCGCGCTATTCGACGACGGTGCCGGCGGGCGTCGTGCTCGTCGACGGATCGGGTGTCGGCGACGTCGGGAACATCGTTCTGCGCGACCGCCGCAAGCTCGCCGAGGACGGACTGATCATCATCACCGCGACGGTCGATTTCGCCGTCGGCGACATCGCCGCGGGG
>JAFZCF010000199.1 GCA_017552165.1 Clostridia bacterium | reverse complement strand
TCCTCCGCCTCGACGCCGAGGACTGAAAGAACGTACGAAAAAAGCCGCGCGGAGCGCGGCTTTTCGTTTGCCCTGAATTATTTGAAGAACTTGAATCCCTTTACGATCGGGAGCTCCTTGGCCTTTCCGCCGCAAACCCAGAAGAAACCGATGATCTGGATCACGCAGAGGATGCCGAGGCAGATGAAGCCGGCGATCGGAACGATGAACGTCCAGGAGAGGATCGCGGAAATGAATCCGACGAGGATCTCGAGGACCGTGAGCTTGAGGACTTCTCTTACGTGGAAATCGACGTAGTCGGACTTCGTTCCGGTAAGAGCCGCGAGGATAACGCCCATGATACCCATGAGGTAGCAGAGCATCGCTTTGACTTTGTTTGCCGAGATATCGGCGGGATCAAACTCTGCGGTATGATCCGCGGGATTGACAGCCACTACGGGAGCGGCAGCGTTTGTGGGAGCGCCGCAGGAAGGGCAGAACGGAGCGTTGTCGTCGATCTGAGCGCCGCATTTTTGACAGAATGCCATGTTTTTTTCTCACTTTCGTTAAGAATTAGTTTACGAGGATTGTCGTACTTTAAAAATTATACATAATCCGGCGTGTCTTGTCAATAGTTTTTTTCGCTTGCGCGCCATTTTTACCCCCGAAAACGGGCTTTCGGCGCTTTATTTTTCAAAAAGCATGGCTACCCAGTCGTTTTCGGTCCTCTCGTCGGCGAGGCGCAGACCGGAGGAGGTCAGCGCGCGGGCGACGCGGTCCCGCTGGGTGTCTATAATCCCCGATACGGCGATGAGCGCGCCGTCCTTCATGACGCGCGGCACGTCGGGCGCGAGCCGCACGACGATGTCGGCGACTATGTTGGCGCACACGAAATCGTATTTGCCGTCAACGGCGCCGAGCAGATCGGAAACTATGCAGCTCACGTTGCGGCAGCCGTTTTCGAGGACGTTTTCCTTCGCCACCCTCACGGCGACGGGATCGATGTCCGTCGCGGTGATAGCCGAGGCGCCGAGCTTCGACGCGCATACGGCGAGGATGCCGCTCCCCGTGCCGATGTCGAGCACCGAATCCCCGGGTCTCATCCTGTCCTCGAGCAGAGAGGCGCAGAGACGGGTGGTCTCGTGCGTCCCGGTGCCGAAGGCCATGCCGGGGTCCATCCTCACGATAATGTCGCCGGGCTGCTCCTCATATTCCTCCCAGGTGGGCACGACGATGAGCCGCTTCCCTATCCTGACGGGCTTGTAATACTGTTTCCACGAGTTCGCCCAGTCCTCCTCGTCCATCCCGATGAGCTTTATCTCGTGCGGGACGTCGCCGAGCCGCGCCTCTGCGAAGGCGACGGCGTCCTCGACGCTCTTTTCCGCGGGGATGTAGATCGACGCGGCGGCGACCGAGCGGTCGGCGTTCAGTATCTTTTCGTCGATAAGCTCGCCGTAGCAGGATTCGACCTCGTCGACGACGGCGGCGTCCTCTATCATGAGGCCGCTGTCGATGACGCTGAGGACCGCGCAGACCGTGTCGAGATCACGCGAGCCGCATCCCACGCGAAGCTGTGTCCACTGACTCATTTACAGCTCACTTTCTGAATTTCTTGAAAAACGACTGTTTTTTGGTATAGTTCTTCTGTCCCGTCGAGTCGGCGAAATCGCGCAGTATCTGCTTCTGCCTGTCGGTCAGGCCCTTCGGCGTTTCGACCACGGCGGTGAATATCAGGTCCCCCGTGCGGCCGGTGCGCGCAGAGGTTATGCCCTGCCCCCTGACGGTGAACTCCGTGCCGGTCTGCGTGCCCTCCGGGATGCGGAATTTCACCGGATCCCTGAGGGTCGGCACTTCGATCTCGGCGCCGAGCGCCGCCTCGACGAAGGTCACGGGGACCTCGCAGTAGAGGTTGTTCCCGTCCCTCTCAAAGAGCTGATGCGGCCTTACGCTTATCCTTATATAGAGGTCTCCGGCCGGGCCGCCGTTGCGGCCGTCGTTGCCGTGCCCCGCCACGCGGAGGGTGTCCCCGTTGTCGCATCCCGCGGGGATCGTAACGCCGGTCGTTTCGTTTATGCGCACAAAGGCCTTGCCGTTGCAGTTTTTGCAGGGATTTTTGATGATGCTCCCCGTCCCGCCGCAGGCGTCGCAGGGGCCCGTCTGATCCATTACGCCGAGCATCGTCCTGACGCGCTTGTGCGTCTGGCCGGTCCCGTTGCAGGCGGCGCAGCTTTCCTTTTTGCCGTCCTGAGAGCCCGTACCGTTACAGCTCGGGCATTTCGTCACCCGCTTGTAGGTGACGTCCTTTTTGCAGCCGAAGGCCGCCTCCTCGAAGGTGAGCGTGAGCCGGTATTCGAGGTCGTCCCCCTGCTGCGGCGCGTTCCTGTTCCTCGACGAGGACGAAAATCCGCCGCCGAAAAAGTCGCTGAAAATGTCTCCGAAACCGCCGAAGCCGCTGAAATCGAAGCCGCCGAAGCCGCCTCCGCCTCCCGCTCCGCCGGTGCCGTCGAAGGCGGCATGGCCGAACTGATCGTATTTACTTTTCTTTTCGGGATCCGAAAGAACGGCGTAGGCCTCGTTGACTTCCTTGAATTTCTCCTCGGCAGCCTTGTCTCCCGGATTCATGTCCGGGTGATATTTTTTCGCGAGCGTCCTGTACGCCTTTTTTATTTCATCCTCCGAGGCTCCCTTTGAGAGCCCGAGGACCTCGTAGTAGTCTCTTTTTTCCGCCATGTCAGACTGTCCGTTTCAATGAAGCGGACGGAGCGGCGCTCCGTCCCCTTCATTTCTCGATAATTTTGTGTTTGCGGGTATCCGTCAGGTCTTGTCCTCGTATTCGGCGTTGTAGTAGCCGTCGCCGCCGTCGTTCTGACCGCCGCCGGCCTGGCCGCCGAAATCCGTCGGGCCGCTCTGACCCGCTCCCGGATTGCTCTGCTGATAGAGCTTTTCGGATATCTTGTAGAATGCCTTTTCGAGCGCCTCGGTGTCCGCCTTGATCTGCTCGGTGCTGCCGGTCTTGACGGTCTCCTTGAGTCTGTCGATCGCGCTCTGGATCTCGGCCTTTTCGCCGCCGTCGAGCTTGTCTCCGAGCTCGCCGAGGGTCTTTTCACTCTGGAAGACGAGCGAGTCGGCGCGGTTCTTTACGTCGACGGCCTCTTTCTGCTTCTTGTCTTCCTCGGCAAACTTTTCGGCGTCTCTGACGGCGCGGTCGATGTCTTCCTTGCTCATATTGGTGGAGGAGGTGATCGTTATGTGCTGCTCCTTGCCGGTGCCCTTGTCGAG
>JAFZCF010000012.1 GCA_017552165.1 Clostridia bacterium | reverse complement strand
GCTCACCCTCGCCGGCACTCAGATCGAAAAGTGCGTGGCGACCTCCGGCGGCGCGGTCTACAATACCGGAACGGCCACCCTCACGGCGTCGGTCGTCACGGGCTGTACCGCCGGCAGCGGTGGGGCGTTTTACAACGCCGGAAAGCTTTCACTCCCCGGCGGAACGGTAGAAAAATGCGAAGCCGAGGTGAGCGGGGGCGGAGTTTTCAACGCGTCCGGAGCCGAGGCGGAGAACACCTCCTCGTATTTCGACAGCTGCTCGGCCGTTGTCTCGGGCGGCTCGGTCCATAACGAAGGAGAACTGAAACTCTCCGGCGGGACGCTTTCGGGCGGCGCGGCCGAGCGCGGCGGCAACGTCTTCAACGCCCGCGGCGGACGGCTCGAGACAAGCGGAGGACAGTGCATCCTCGGCAAGGCGACCCTCGGCGGCGGCATATTCAACGACGGATATCTTTCGGTGACCTCGAGCGGGATATCGACAAACAAGGCCGACCACGGCACCGCGGTCTTCAACAACGGCGAATTCCACATAAGCGGCTTCCCGTACCTCGACAAAAAATACGACTTCTTCCTCGTCATGAACGAGGAGGACGAGCATCCTCTCATCGTCGATTCAGAGATGAAGGCCGACATCATAGCCCGGCTCACCCCCGGGACGTTTGACGGAACGAACGCCGCGCAGACCCTCGACGAGGGGCTCACCCTCCTCACAGGGGACTTCGCTTCTCAGGCGAGCGGCCACTATACCGTGACTCAGCCGGAGGACGGCAGGAACCTCGTCATCTCGGAGGGCGTCGTCGTCCGCGTCCGCTCGATATGGGAGGGCCCGACCGTATACGTCGTCGCGGCGCTCTCGTACGTTCTTTTCATCGCTCTGATCGTATTCTTGGTCCGTCTTTACGACAAAAAGAGAGCGGAGAAAAAAGAGTTGTTCTGATCTCAAACATAAAAAAGCGGGGATTTACGATCCCCGCTTTTTTCAGTCAAGTTCTTTTATGCCCGTGTACAGCTCGTAGTATCTTCCCTTGAGGGCGAGCAGCTCGTCGTGCGTGCCGCGCTCGATGATCCGACCCCGCTCAAGCACCATGATTGCGTTCGCGTTCCTGACCGTCGAAAGGCGGTGAGCGATGACGAAGGTCGTCCTGTTGTTCATGAGCCGGTCCATTCCCTGCTCGATGTGGCGCTCGGTCCTCGTGTCGACCGAGCTCGTCGCCTCGTCGAGCACGAGTATCGGCGCCCTCGATATCGCGGCGCGGGCGATGTTGAGGAGCTGCCGCTGTCCCTGCGAAAGGTTTGCGCCGTCGCCGTCAAGCACGGTGTCGTAGCCGTTTGAGAGCTTCATGATGAAGCTGTGGGCGGAGGCGGTCTTTGCGGCCTCTATGACCTCGTCGTCGGTCGCGTCCGGACGGCCGTAACGGATGTTCTCCATGACCGTTCCGGTGAAGAGATGCGTGTCCTGGAGGACCATCGCGATGTTTTTGCGCAGTACGTCGCGGCGGATGTTGCGTATCTCCACCCCGTCGACGGTTATCGTCCCCTCCTCAACGTCGTAAAAACGGTTCATAAGGTTCGTGACCGTCGTTTTGCCGGCGCCCGTGGAGCCCACGAAGGCGATCTTCTGCCCCGGCTTGGCGTAAAGCGTTATGTCGTGAAGGACGGTCTTGCCGGGGACGTAGCCGAACGTGACGTGTTCGAGCCGAACGTCGCCCTTTATGACCGGCATATCGACGTCAAACTCGTCGTCCGGCTCCTCGGGCTCGGCGTCCATGACCTCAAAGACGCGCTCCGCGCCGGCGAGCGCCGCGAAGATGGTCGCCGTCTGCTGCGATATCTGGTTTATCGGCATCGAAAAATGCCGGCTGAAATTCGCAAATACCGTGAGCCCGCCGGGCGTGAGCCGGCCGAGCACCATGAGCACGCCGCCGACCCCGACGGTCACGGCGTAGGAGATCTGGCTCGTGTTCCCGAGTATCGGCCCCATGACGCCGCCCCAGAACTGCGCCTTGAACTGCGTCCCGCGCATATCGTCGTTGAGCAGGCCGAACTCCTCTACGCAGACGTCCTCGTGATTGAATATCTTGACGACCTTCTGCCCCGTCACCGTCTCCTCCATGTAGCCGTTGACGGCTCCGAGCGCCGCCTGCTGCGCGGCGTAGTATTTGCCCGAAAACTTGCCGATCATCGCGCCGAGACGGGCGAATACCGGGACGAAGACCACGGTTATCAGCGTGAGCTGCCACGAGGTCGTCACCATGAATATAAACGTCCCGACGAGCGTCACGACGCCCGAAACGAACGAGGTGAGCGAGTTGTTTATCATCGTGTCGATGTTGTCGACGTCGTTCGTGAAGCGGGACATGATCTCGCCCGTGGGATGCGAATCGAAATATCTGACCGGGAGGTGCTGGAGCTTTGAGAAAAGGTCGTTCCTGATCTTCTCAGTCACGCTCTGCGATATCCCTATCATGAGCCGGCTCTGGAAATACGTCGTCCCGATGCCGATTATATAAACCGCCCCGAGCGTGATCACGGCGGCCGCGATATACCCCGTCACGGCGGCCTCCCCGCCGGCAAAGGCGTTTATCACCCTGTCGGCGACGGACTCGGCGGCGCTCCTCGTCACGACCGCCCCGGGGACGGTCTCGACCGTCAGCCGGTTTATCACCGGCGCGAGCAGGAACGTCCCGAAAAGGGACGTGACGGAGCTCACGAGCATACACAAGAGCACGACGGCGAACCGTCCCCAGTAGCCCTTCATATACCCGAGCATCCGCTTTATCGAGGCGGCGGCGTTCTTCGGCTTGCCGGTCATACCCTGCATGCGCCCGCCGCGCGGCGGGTGCATCTGCGCCTTTCCGCCGGCCTTCTGAGCCGTGGAATTATACTGCGCTCTCAGCTTTTCAAGATTTCTTGCGTGCGGCATGCCGGTCACTCCTTTCCCGTCTGCGAGGCGCAGATCTCGCGGTATTCGTCGTTCCCCGCGAGGAGCTCCTCGTGCGTGCCGAGACCCGTGATCACGCCGTCGTTCATGACGGCTATGAGATCGGCGTCGCGGACCGAGCTTATGCGCTGGGCGATTATTATTTTGGTCGACCCGTCGAGCTCTTCGCGGAAGGCGCGGCGTATCTGCGCCTCGGTCGCCGTGTCAACGGCCGAGGTGCTGTCGTCGAGGATGAGTATCTTCGGCTTTTTAAGCAGAGCGCGGGCTATGCAGAGCCGCTGCTTCTGCCCGCCCGAGACGTTCGTCCCGCCCTGCTCTATCATGGTGTCGTATCCGTCGGTAAAGGAGCTCACGAACTTGTCCGCCTGGGCGTACCCGGCGGCCGTCCGGATCTCCTCGTCCGTCGCGTCGCCGTCGCCCCACCTGAGGTTCTCGGCGACCGTTCCCGAAAACAGACTGTTTTTCTGCAGGACCATCCCGACGCCCTCGCGGAGGTTGCGAAGGGTGTAGTCCTTCACGTCGCGCCCGTCGATGAGGACCTCGCCTGCGTCGGCGTCGTAAAGCCGCGGAATGAGCGACACGAGCGTCGTCTTTCCGCAGCCCGTCGAGCCGATTATGCCGACGGTCGAGCCCGCCGGGATCTTTATGCTCACGTCGTCGAGCACCGGGTCGGGGCTGTCCTTGTAATATCTGAAGCTCACGTGGCGGAGCTCGATCTCGCCATTTTCGACGGTCAGCGCGGGGTCGGCGTTCTCGCCGTCCTCGATGTCCACCTTTTCGTCGAGCACCTCGGATATGCGCTTTGCCGAGGCGAAGGTCCTCGAGCTGCTTATCAGCATGAAGGTTATCATGACGAGGGACGAAAGTATCTGCGTCACGTAGGTTATGAACGCCGAGAGGTCTCCGACCGGCATCTCGTTCCTCAGGACGATGGGCCCGCCGATGAGTATGACGGCGATGACCGTCGCGTTCATTATCAGCGTCATGACCGGCTGCATGAATATCATCACCCGCATGGCGGACAGGCCGGCTTTTTTCAGCTCTCCGTTGACCGTGCCGAATTTCTTCGTCTCGAAATCCTCGCGGACAAAGCTCTTCACGACCCTCACGTTCGTCACGTTCTCGCGCACCGTGGAGTTCAGCCCGTCGATCTTTTCCTGCATTATCGAAAATCTCGGGAAGCCGACGAAGATTATCCCGCCGACGGTCATCAGCATGAGCGGTATGCTCACGGCGAAAACGGTCGACAGGGACGGCCTCATCGTGATGGCCATGACGAGCGCGGCGATCATCATCCCGGGCGAGCGCAGCATCATGCGGAGCATCATGTTTATAAAGTTCTGCAGCTGCGTGACGTCGTTCGTCAGCCGCGTGACGAGACTCCCGGTCGAGAACCTGTCGATATCGGCAAAGGAGTATTCCTGTATCTTGCCGTAGACGTCTGCCCTCAGGTCGGCGGCGAAGTTCACCGACGCTTTTGCGCCGAAATAGGCGCCGCCCACGCCCCCCGCCATCATGAGGACGGCGCAGAGGATCATGAGCCCCATAATGCCGAGACTCCCGGGGACGGTGAGCGCCCCGTCGTTTGCCCTGTTTATGACAGCGGCGAGCAGGCGCGGCATTATGACCTCGCCCACGACCTCGACGATCATGCAGAGCGGCCCGATTATAAAATACGGGAGATACGGCCTGACGTATTTGAACCAGCGTTTCATTTGTTTTCCGGCCGCGGCCGGACGCCTTTCGATTTACTGTTTGTTCATTATATCATCATACACTCTTTTTCAGGTTAACAAAGTGTAAAAAAACCCGCTCGTAGAGCGGGTTTCTTACGTTTTGTTTTATGCCCAGGGGTTGGCTTCCTTTGCCGGACGGATGCCCATGTAAAGGCCCGCGTCCTGGAAGATGAACCACTCGCCGGTGGACGCCTTTTTGCGGAGCGTCACGGGTCTGTCGTTGTCTGCGCCGCCGGAATGGACGAAGAGCGTGAGATAGCCCTGATCGTACTGATCCTTGCTGTGAGCGCCGAGGGAGACCTTGATCACGCCGGGCTCGTTCGGAGTGTAATTGTTCTCCGGGGTCGCGCCCTCAAAATATGATCTCGGGAGATACTCGCCGTTTGCCATGACTCTGTCGTTCAGGAACGAGATGTCCTGATTGGAGAGCGGGCTCGGACCTCTGAGGAAATTGTATATTTCCTTGCCGGCTTCCTTGTCTACCGTATAAACGTTGTAGGCGATGATCGTCATCGCGACGACGTTCGCGGGAACGGTAAGATCGCAGATGCTGAGCTGCTTGAGCTCCTCGAGCGACGCGGGGATGGTGTCGATCTTCACCTCCGTGGTGTTGTTCGTGACGGCGTCAACGACCGCCTTTGCCTTTGCCTTGAGCGAATCGAAAAGCGACATAATAATTGCCTCCTTTTGGTTTACTTGTTTTAACGCTGATATTATATCACAACCGCCGGCGGAATGCAAGCGGACGGACGGCATTTTTTAGTTCCCGTTGAGATCGTAATAGTCCACCCTGCGGGAATTGTCGTAGACCGGCGGATATATATTCTCCGCGGGGTCTATCCCGGCGAGGCGGCAGACCGCGTCGTGGGACCTCGCGATGAGGTCCCTCTCGCGCTCCTTTTCGGGGAGGGTTTCGTCGGCGAAAAGCGGCTCGCCGATATTGAGGGTGAAGAGCGCCGTCTGGCGGAATATCTTTCTCCTTATCCAGCCGGGCTTTCTGTAGCTGAAGGCGAGCGGGACGAGCGGCCTGCCGCACCTCATCGAGAAGTACGCGGCGCCGCTCTTGAACGGCCTTATCGGTCGGTAATACTCCCACATGCTCCCCTCGGCGTAAATATGGAGCCAGCCGCCGCCCGACACGAGCGCCCGGACGTCCTTTATCATGGCGATCGAGGCCCTGACGTCGTTCTCCGGCACGGGCACGCCGCCGACGAGGCGGATGAGCGTCCCGTTTTCGCCCCTAATGTTTTTCGCCCAGGCGAGGATGTTCGTCCGGAAAGGCCTCACGGCGTACATGACGGCCATATAGTCCCACAGATGGACGTGATTCGAGCACGAAACCGCGCCTTTTTCGAGGAGTTCGCGGTGTTTTTTGAGGTTTTCG
>JAFZCF010000198.1 GCA_017552165.1 Clostridia bacterium | reverse complement strand
ATGTTTGAGAGCCGAAAAAAAGCAACGGAAACAAAAAGGGACCTTGCCCTTGAAAAGTTTTTCGGAATAACCGACAGATAAAAAATCAGGAGGTGGTCAAATGCCATTTGCAGAACTTAAAACAAACGTCAGCATCTCAAAAGAAGACGAGATAAAAATCAAAAGCGAGCTTGCGGAGTGCGTTGCGCTGTTCCTCGGAAAGACCGAACGCTGGCTAATGGTTAACGTCATCCCGGACTCGTGTCTCTGGTTCGGCGGCAGCGACGAGCCGTGCGCGATAATTGATATACAGGTGTTCGGGAATCTCAAACCGTCTGACTGCGAAAAAGTCACGGCGGCCGTGACGGACAAAATATCGGCGATACTTCCAATCCCCGCCGAGCGGATATACGTAAAATACGCCGGCTGCTCCCTGTGGGGCTGGAACGGCAGCAATTTCTGAATATGAAAAGCGGCCCGGAAATAATCCCGGGCCGCTTATTGTTTTATCTTATCACGAAATGCTTTGCAAGACCGTGTTCGAAAACAGGCGTGCTTTCGCCTTCTATAAGAGGCAGGAGATAATCGACGCAGGCGTCGGTAATCCCGTTTCCTTCCTCGTTTATGAATTCATCGGGTACCGTTTTGACAAGATTTGCGATCTTGTTGATATCCTCGTGAGAAGCGTACGAAGAATATTCGCCGTCGCCTTTTCTGAGGATGGTCATCATTCTCCCGCTGACGCCGTCAACGGCGGCGGAAACGGCGGCGGAACCGACCATTATCGACTCGTTTATGTCCGTCAGCGAGGCGATATGAGACGAGCAGCGCTGCATCAGGTTCAGCTCAATGGAGCGGACTTTGCATCCTAGCTTGTTTTTGACGGCTATCTCGAGCGCCTTTCCGGTGCCGGAAAGATATTTGTGCCCGAAAATGTCAACCGCGCCGCTCTGCGAAGATTCTCCTACGTAGGTCCCGTCAGCGAATCTTATGCCCTCGGAAGCCGCGACAACGACGTTGGGATGTTTTTCAAGCGCCTTTTTAACGTCCCCAAAAAACTTTTCGAGATCGAATACTCTCTCGGGAAGGTAGATAAGATCAGGTTCTATTCCGCATTTCCTCGTCAGAGCGGCCGACGCTGTCAGCCAGCCGGCGTCCCTGCCCATTATCTCTACGATAGTGACCGCGGGCACGGTATACACCGCGCAGTCGCGCAGTATTTCCTGCATCGTCACGGCGATGTATTTGGCAGCAGAGCCGAATCCCGGGGTGTGATCGGTTCCCATGACGTCGTTATCGATCGTTTTGGGAACACCCATTATCCGCATTTCATAATCATGCGATGCGGTGTAAGCGGAGAGCTTTGCGACGGTATCCATTGAATCGTTGCCGCCGATATAGAAGAAATATCTGATGTTGAAAGCCCTGAAAAGCCCGATAAGTTTTTCATACGTCTCTGCCGAGGCGGGATCGGAGGGATCGGGAAGTTTTTTTCGGCACGAACCGAGCGCCGCAGCCGGAGTCTTTTCAAGCAAAGCGAGTTTCTCTTCCGTGTCTTCCGAGAAAACGTCGGTAAGATCTACCGCGTCTCCGCGGAGCATGCCCTCGATACCGTTCCTTGCGCCGTAAATCTTGTCAATTGCGTCAGAAGCAAGCGCGCCCCTGATAACGCCCGACAGCGTTGCGTTGATCGCGGCAGTCGGTCCGCCCGATTGCCCTACAATTGCGTTTCCTCTAAGTTTTCCCATTTATCCGCGCCCCTTTCGGATTTTTGCGGCGGCGACTTTTGTGAAATTCACCGCAAAATAACATTTTATATATTATATCCGGGTTTGTTCTGTTTGTCAAGGACATCTTTGGCGGTCCTGTCAAGCTCGGCGATAACTGCCGGGATTTTTTCTTCGGAGTCCAGGTGCGCGCCACTCGCGCCGTCGTGCCCTCCTCCGCCGAATTTTTCGGCGATAATCCTCACGTTCGCGCCTCTGCCCCTGAGCCTTACATGATACGTCCCGTCCGTCTCTCCGATGAAAACGGCCCAGACGGGGATTCCGTCGATACCGAGCATCAGGTTGACGGTATCTCCAGCCTCCTCGCGTGTCATTCCGAAGGCGCTTATCACGTCGCGATCGAGTCTTAGATACGCAGCACCCGACGGAGTCATTTTTATCATTCCGCAGAGTACTCCCGAAAGCTCTGCCTCCTTGCGTGTCCTCAAAAAGAGCCGCTCGGTGAGCTCCCCGGCGTTGAAGCCGTAAGAAACGAGCATCGCCGCCGTTTCAAAAGTGCATGGTGAAACTGAGAACCTGAAACCGCCGGTATCCGTGACTATCCCGGAGTAAAGAAGCTTTGCCGCCTCCGCGGTCATTGTCCCGATCCCAAAATCTAAAATAAGATTTGAAACGATCTCAGCCGTGGCGGCCGCTTCGGGATAAACGATCGGAAGATCCGCAAAATCGTCCCCGCTTTCGTGGTGATCGATTTTAACGACAAAAGCCCCTTTATCCCAGCGCTT
>JAFZCF010000197.1 GCA_017552165.1 Clostridia bacterium | reverse complement strand
GACTATCATCTCATCGTCCTGACACCCTCGTCCGTGCAGGAAATGGCGGATCTGACGTCCCTCGCTTTCGACCTTGCGGACAAATACCGCATGCCGTCGATGCTTCTCGCCGACGGGACGATGGGCCAGATGATGGAGCCCGTCTCCCTTCCGGAGGAGCACGTCAACGTTACCGAAAAGCCCTGGGCGGTCACGGGTACGGAAATGAAGAGAAAGCACAATATCGTCAATTCTCTTTTCCTCGTCCCCGAGGAGCTTGAAAAATACAATTTCGAAAGATATCAGCGCTATGCCGAGATCGAGAAGAACGAGGCGAGATTCGAAGAGTATATGACGGATGACGCCGACTACTGCCTAGTCGCCTTCGGTATCGCGTCGAGAGTCTCGAAAAAGGCGGTGCAGGAGCTGAGAGGCCTCGGCATAAAGGCCGGCCTCGTGAGGCCGATAACCGTCTGGCCCTTCCCGAAAGAGCCGATTGCGCGGCTCTCCGAAAAGGTGAAGGCGTTCGTTTCGGTCGAGCTTTCGATGGGACAGATGATCGAGGATATCGAGCTTGCCGAGGGCTGCCGGAGACCGGTCTGCCTCTGCAACAGAGCGGGCGGAATGATCCCGACGGTCGAGCAGATCGTCCGGACCGTCTGCCGTATGAAGGAGTGTGAGTGAAATGGCGGTTGTTTTTGAAAAGCCGAAAAGTCTGACCGACGCGGAGTTCCACTACTGCCCGGGCTGTACTCACGGAATAATCCACCGCCTCGTCGCCGAGGCGATCGACGCCCTCGGGATAGAGGGCAGGACTATAGGCGTGGCGCCCGTGGGATGCGCCGTCATGGCCTACAACTATTTCGCGTGCGACATGGTGGAGGCGGCTCACGGCCGCGCGCCCGCCGTGGCGACAGGCATAAAACGCTCGCTCCCCGACAGGATCGTATTCACCTATCAGGGCGACGGCGACCTCGCTTCGATAGGAATGGCGGAGACCGTCCATTCGGCGACGAGGGGCGAGAACATCACCGTGATCTTCGTAAATAACGCGATATACGGCATGACGGGCGGCCAGATGGCGCCGACCTCTCTTCCGGGACAGGTCACGCAGACCTCGCCGTACGGCCGCGACGTCTCGACGGCCGGCTATCCTATAAGGGTATGCGAACTCCTCGCGACGCTCGACGGCCCGCAGTATATAGAACGCGTCGCCGTCAACAACGTAAAGAACGTAAGAAACGCCAAAAAGGCGATAGAAAAGGCGTTCCGCAATCAGGTGGAGGGCAAGGGCTTCTCGCTCATCGAGGTCGTATCGTCCTGCCCGACCAACTGGGGAATGACGCCGCAGAACGCGCTGAAATGGGTCGAGGAAAAGATGATCCCGTATTACCTGCTCGGCGTGTACAAGGACAGGGGGTGAAAAAATGACCACACAGATCCTTATCGCCGGATTCGGCGGACAGGGAGTGCTTTTCGCCGGCAAGTTCCTCGCCTACAAGGCCCTGCTCGAGGGTAAACAGCTCAGCTGGCTCCCGTCGTACGGCCCCGAGATGCGCGGCGGAACGGCGAACTGCGCAGTTATAATAAGCGACGAGCCGGTCAGCTCGCCGATAGTTTCGCACCCCGACGTCCTCATAGCGATGAATCTCCCCTCGCTCGACAAATACGAGAAAGAGGTCGCGCCGGGCGGGATGATCTTTTTTGACAGCACGCTCATCGGGCGCGACGTCGAGAGGACGGACGTCACGGTCGTCAAGGTCCCGTCGACATCCCTCGCCCAGGGGATGGGCGCTCCGACCCTCGCGAACATGGTCATGACCGGCAAGCTCATATCCGACTGCGAGGCGATCTCCGACGCGTGCGTGGAGGACGCCCTCAAAAAGGTGGTCTCGGCGCGCCACGCCGACCTGCTCGATATAAACCTGAGAGCCATAAAGCTCGGCATGGAGTACAGGGGCTGAGATGAACAGAGAAACGATCTGCGTTCAGGGCGGATACCGCCCCGGCAACGGCGAGCCGCGCGAGATACCGATAATCCAGAGCACGACCTTCAAATACGACACCGGCGACGGGATGGGAAAGCTTTTCGATCTCGAAGCGTCGGGATACTTTTACTCGCGCCTCGCGAATCCGACCTGCGACGCCGTCGCCGCGAAGATATGCGAGCTCGAGGGCGGCACCGCCGCCATGCTGACGTCATCCGGACAGGCGGCGAATTTCTACGCGGTTTTCAATATTGCCAACTGCGGAGATCACATAGTGTCGAGCTCTTCGATCTACGGCGGGACATTCAACCTTTTCGCCGTGACGATGAAAAAGATGGGGATAGACTTCACCTTCGTCGATCCCGACTGCACGGAGGAGGAGCTCACCGCCGCTTTCCGTGAAAACACCAAGGCCGTTTTCGGCGAGACCATCGCCAATCCGGCGCTGACCGTGCTTGACATCGAAAAGTTCGCGGCGGCCGCGCATTCGCACGGCGTACCGCTCATAATCGACAACACCTTCGCCACCCCGGTAAACTGCCGCCCGTTTGAGTGGGGAGCCGACATAGTGACCCACTCGACGACCAAGTACATGGACGGCCACGGCTCGGCCGTCGGCGGATGCCTCGTCGATTCCGGGAAGTTCGACTGGACGAAATATCCCGACAGATTCCCGGGGCTGACGACCCCCGACGAGAGCTATCACGGCGTGACGTACACCGAGCGTTTCGGGCTCGGCGGCGCCTTCATAACCAAGGCGACGGCGCAGCTCATGCGCGATTTCGGCTCGATACAGTCTCCGCAGAGCGCCTATCTGCTTAATCTGGGACTTGAAAGTCTGCACGTCAGGATGAAGAAGCACTGCGAAAACGCCCAGGCGGTCGCCGAGTATCTCTCGTCTGACGACAGGATCGCGTGGGTCTCGTACTGCGGGCTGAAATCCGACAGGTACCACGCGCTCGCCGAGAAATATCTGAAAAACGGCTCCTGCGGAGTCGTCAGTTTCGGCGTGAAGGGAGGCCGTTCGGCTGCCGAGAAATTTATGGAAGGACTGCGGATCGCGGCGATCGAGACACACGTCGCCGACGCGCGTTCCTGCTGTCTCCATCCCGCGAGCACGACCCACCGCCAGATGAGCGACGCCGAGCTCCGGGCGGCGGGAGTCTCTCCCGATCTCGTCCGCTTCTCGTGCGGTCTCGAATCGGCGGAGGACCTCATAGCCGACATAAAACAGTCCCTCGACCGGCTCGGGTGAAAGAGCCGGGCAGTAATCCCGAAAGGAGTACGGAGAAATGCCGATAAAAATACCGAACGGTCTGCCCGCGTACAGGACGCTCACCGGGGAGAACATTTTCGTCATGGACGAGCGCCGCGCGACGTCGCAGGACATACGTCCCCTGAGGATAGCCATACTCAACCTCATGCCGACCAAGATAGCGACGGAGACCCAGCTTCTCCGCCTCCTCGGGAACACAGCCCTTCAGGTCGAGACCGAACTCATCCACACGGCGTCCCACAAGTCTAAAAACGTCCCGGAACAGCATTTGCTTTCGTTCTACAAGGTCTTCGACGAGGTGAAAAACGAAAACTTCGACGGTCTCGTCATAACCGGCGCGCCGGTCGAGCAGCTCCCCTTTGAGGAGGTCGAATACTGGGACGAGCTCTGCCGAATAATGGAGTGGTCAAAGACCCACGTGCACAGCACCCTGCATATCTGCTGGGGCGCGCAGGCGGGGCTTTACTATCATTACGGCATCAAAAAATACCCGCTCGAAAAGAAACTTTTCGGGGTGTTCGGGCATACCGTCGAGCGCAGGAGTTCGATACTTTTCCGCGGATTCGACGACGTTTTCAACGCTCCGCATTCGAGGTATACCGAGGTCAGACGCCGCGATATCGAGGCGTGTCCCGAGCTCAAGATACTCGCGGGTTCGCCGGTCGCCGGGGTGTACGCGATCTCGACGGAGGGCGGCAGGAGGATATTCATAACCGGACATCCGGAATACGACGCCTTTACCCTCGATACAGAATACCGCCGCGATCTCTCGGCCGGGCTCCCGACGGAAAAGCCCGTCAATTACTACCCGGACGACGACGACACCAGGGTGCCGAACGTGACCTGGAGATCGGGCGCAAATCTGCTTTATTCAAACTGGCTCAACTATTTCGTCTATCAGACGACGCCGTACGATATAAGCGAGATCAAATGATGAAAATTACCGAAGCGCTTGAAAACGGACGGCCGTCGGTCTCGTTCGAGATATTCCCCCCGAGGTCGGAGTGCGACATGACCGACGTTTTCCTCGCCGCCGAAAGGATAGCCGAGCTCGGTCCGTCGTTTATTTCGGTGACGTGCGGAGCCGGCGGCGGAAACCGCCGCTACACGCTCGAGCTTGCGCGGAAGATAAGGGAAAGGACGGGGGTGCCTACCCTCGCCCATCTCACGTGCGTTTCCGTCTCGAGGGAGGAGTACGGCGACAGGGTCGCCGAGCTGCGCCGCGCCGGGATCGAGAACGTCATGGCGCTGAGGGGAGACCCGCCCGCCGACGGCGTCGTCAAGAGGGATTTTCCCCACGCGAGCGATCTCGTTTCGGAGCTCAGACGCTCGGGCGGCTTCTGCATAGGCGGAGCGTGTTATCCAGAAGTACATCCGGAATCATCCGACAGCCGCGAGGACATTTCAAATCTTAAAAAGAAGGTCGACGCCGGCTGCGATTTTCTGACTACCCAGATGTTTTTTGACAACTCGGCGTTCTACAGCTTTCTGTACCGCCTGAGGGAGGCGGGGATAACCGTACCCGTCATACCGGGCATCATGCCCATCACAAACGCAAAGCAGGTCAGGAGGGCGAGGGAGCTTTCGGGCTGCTTCGTTCCCCGGAGGTTCGCTTCGCTCGTCGACCGTTTCGGTCCCGACGAGGCGGCGATGAAACAGGCAGGCATCGTCTACGCCTGCGATCAGATAATAGACCTGTTCGCGAACGGGATAAGAAACGTCCACGTTTATACGATGAACAAGCCGGACGTCGCCGAAAAGATAACCGAAAATCTTTCGGACATCATCGCGCGGCGATGACCGGGGGAGGCGCGCCGTGCGGGGTTACGGTCATATCGATGCCCGAGCCCCGGGTCGACAGGGAAGAGATACTGAGATACGCCGGAGCCGGCGACGGCGGCGATGTGCGGGAAAAACTCGATTCCGTGCTCGACGCGCTTTTGCCGCGCCTCGTTTACCGCGTTTGCTTTGCGGAGACGCCCGTCGACGCCGACGGGCCACGCGTCGGTCTCGGTTTTTCCTCCGTGTTTTCGGCGGAGCTCGGCCGGCGGCTCGCCGGATGTGACGGCGCCGTGATCTTCGCGGCGACCGTCGGATTTGAACCTGATATCCTTGCCCGCGCGGAAAGATTCGACCCTCTTCGCGCGCTTCTCGTTCACGGGGTGGGGGCGGAACGGGTGGAGTCGCTCTGCGACGATTTCTGCCGCTCGCTCGGCGACGGATACGCGCCGAGATTCAGCCCCGGATACGGGGATCTTCCTTTGTCTTTTCAGCGGGAAATTTTTGATTTTCTCAACCCGCAGAAATATATAGGCGTTGTTCTGAGTGAAAAAATGATCATGTCGCCGTCGAAATCCGTGACGGCGATAGTCGGGAGGCGTCGGAATGGATAAGAATAATATCTTCGCGGCGGGGAGGCCGCTGCTGCTCGACGGAGCGATGGGAACGATGCTCGACGCGCTCGGCGTCGGGCACACGAACAGCCCGGAACGGCTCTGTCTCACCGATCCGGATAAAGTCAAAAGCGTTCACCGGGCGTATATCGACGCCGGAGCGGACGTTATATATACAAATACCTTCGGAGCGAACGGGCTGAAATACGGCTCGGGAGAACTGAAGGACGTTATTTTCGCGGCCGTGCGGCTCGCGAGAGAAGCGGCGGAGGAAAAAAAGTCGGGCGACAGGGCGCTCGTAGCCCTCGATATCGGTCCTCTCGGTAGACTTCTCGAGCCTCTCGGCGACACTGAGTTCGAGCAGGCGGTCGGAGTGTTTTCGGAGACCGCCCGTCTCGGAGAGGCAGCCGGCGCCGACCTGATCGTCATCGAGACGATGAACGATCTTTACGAGGCAAAGGCGGCGCTGCTCGCCGCGAAAGAGAGCTCCTCACTGCCGGTCCACATATCCTGCGCGTATTCCGAAAACGGACGGCTCATGACGGGCGCAGACCCGCGCTCTGTCATTGCCACACTCGAGGGTCTGGGCGCCGATGCCCTCGGAGTGAATTGTTCCTTCGGACCGGACACACTCATGCCGGTCCTTGAGGTCTATCTCAGATATTCATCCGTTCCGGTGTTCTTCAAACCTAACGCCGGTCTGCCGTCATTCAGGGACGGCAGAACTTCCTATGACGTAAAGCCGGAGGACTTTGCCGCCTCGGCCGCTTTGGCCGCCGAAAAGGGCGCCTTTGCCGTGGGCGGCTGCTGCGGGACCACCCCGGAGCACGTCAAGGCCCTCTCAAAAGCCCTGAAAAAGATAATCCCGCCGGCGAGACGTGTCGAGGAGCAGAACGTCGTCTGCTCCGGCTGCCGCTCCGTAGAGCTCGGTAAAAAGCCGG
>JAFZCF010000196.1 GCA_017552165.1 Clostridia bacterium | reverse complement strand
CTGCCGGAATCGCCGAGTTCGCGGCGCTTTTTTGCCTTCTTGCGCTTTTCGCGGTCTATCGCGGTGATAATGACGTAAGCGACCGACCCTACGAGGATCAGTAACAGAATCATCCTTACAACGGGAGTATTGCACATTTCCCACGCGGCGTTCAGCAAAACGAGTATTGAATTCTGCTCAATCGTTGTATTAACGATAAGCGGGACTTCGTTTACGAACTCGCCTTTATAATACAGCTTTACGCTTCCGACCCGAGTACCCGCGTACACCGGAGCCGATATAGTGTCGCTGTCAAGCGTCCAGTCAATAATAAGGTCTTTGTCTCTGTCAAGGTCCGAAGGGACGTAAAGTTCGATCGGCACCTCCGGTATGACGGCGACCCTGTCCGTGTTTTTGGCAAGTTTTACACCGACCTCGCAGATCGGCGTTGATTTGTCGATTATTTTTACGAAATAGAAGGACTGATCCGCCCACCTGAGCAGAGAGCGCGCGTCGAGAAAACAGTTGAAGATCGTATGAGTTATTCGCGGCTGAAGCTCGACAAAATTGCCCTCCTCGTCAACCACGAAATTTCCCTCTTCGTCTATCTCGAGCACCCGTTCCTGATCCACGACCACCGGGGCGGATGCCTTCATGACAACGGCAATATAATTGCTTCCGTTATGGCTCGCCGTACCAATGACGCAGTAGCCTCCCTCGGGAGTGTTACCGCTTATCAGTCCCGTGGCTATGTTGAGATAATACGCCGTCGTTGCGCGTTCCGACACAAGATAATTCCTTGTGCCTATCACCCTTTTTTCCGAGCGGTTCGTCGCCGGAATGGTGACCGTCTTCTGTGAAGCTATTTCGGTAATCGTCGTGTCGGTCATCGCGTATTTGGCGAGCGTCAGCATGTCCCGAGCCGTCGTGACCATCAGGGAATCGTGCATTCCCGTGGGATTTGTGAAAAACGTCTCGGTCATATTGAGCTCCTGCGCCTTGTCGTTCATCATCATGACGAAGCCGTCGATCGATCCGCCGACCTTTTCCGCGAGGACGTTTGCGCAGTCGTTGGCTCCGGCGAGAAGCATGCCTACGAGAAGATTGTAAAAAGAGATTTTTTCGTTTATCCTGAGACCGATATCGGTACCCGTGGTACTGTGATACGCGGTCGCCGAAACGGTGCACACCGTGTCGTATCCGTCCGGGAGCTTTTTCACCGCATATTCCGAGGCGATGACCGCCGTCATCAGCTTTGTGAGTCCCGTCGGAAAGTGAACGTCGTCGATTTTCTTTTCGTAAAGGATCTGATTAGCCTCTATACAGTAAACGAGCGAGGACTCGCAGTGCTCGTTTGAGGGATCCTCAAGCGCCCCGGGCGTGAGGGAAAAGACAGGAATCAGACCCGCCGCAATGACAAATATAAGAAAAAAAGATATTGTTTTTTTGCTCAATAACGATAATTTCATTTGTCAAAACTGAAAAAAACGTCTGTATTTCCGAACGTCTCTTCGGATGATCTGATGTCCGCGGCGAGCTGACGTGAAAGCTCGCCGAGATTTGAAAAGTTTTCTTCGCCGCGAAGCCGCCCGGTTATCATAAAATCGAGCGTAAGACCGTAGAGATCTCCGTCAAATCCTATGATATGCGTTTCGGCGTGCCTCTTTTCACCGCCCGTCGTCGGGCATGACGTTATCCCCGTGACAGTCGGGTAGAGGCGGCCGCCGACGCGGCAGTAACCGGAATACGCTCCGTTCGGCGGAACTGTACCCCTCAGGGCGACGTTTGCAGTCGGGAAGCCGATACTCCTGCCCACGTGCTTGCCGTGGATTATCTCGCCGCGGATTATATACGGATGCCCGAGCATCCCGACGGCGCGCGCTATTTCGCCGCCCGACAGGAGCAACCTTATCAGGGACGATGATACCCGCTCCCCGCCGCAGAGGACGGGAGGAACGACGAAAAGACGCCCGCGCGAAAGAAGCCTAGCCAGGGTTTCGGGATTCCCCGATCTTCCCCTGCCGAACGTATAGTTGAATCCGCATACGACGAAATCGGACGGTCCGACGGCATATTTCACGAACTCATCGGGAGACATGTTACGTACGTCCTCAAACCTGTCGGTGACGACGTCACCGGCACCGAACCTCAAAAGGAGGTCACGGCGAAGCGTTCCGGGGCTGACCGCGTCCGGTCTGTCGTCCGAAAAAGTCCTGACGACTGCCCTGCCCCCGGTACGCGAGGCGATACCGGCTGACGTTTCGAGCAAACCGATATGTCCGAGATGAACGCCGTCAAAGTATCCGAGGACGATGACGTCCCCGGACGGTTCCGGAAAACCCATTGTCAGACCCTCAGAAAACTCCTGACAAGACAGTTGAGAAGCTCGTCGCGGTCAACGTGACTGATGAGAGCCCGGGCGTTTCGGTGGTTCGTTATATAAGTCGGATCTTCGGAAAGGATGTAGCCGACTATCTGGTTGACCGGGTTATATCCTTTTTCGGACAGCGCGTGATAAACCGTCTGAAGTGTCTGGCGGAGCTGCTCGTCGTGGTCCGCCACAAAATTGAAAGTCTGGGTAGATGCGTTGCTTCCGCCGCTGTTCAATGGTTTATTTGACATCTGTTTTTCTCCTTTTTGTGTTTCAGTATATTTCACGCTCGCCGCGCCTTCTGCGCGCGGCTCGCACTGTGAGCAGTATTATGCAGGCGGCGGCTCCTCCGCAGAGGATCAGCAGCCCGTAAAGCGGGTATTCGGGCTTTTCTTTTGCTATGACGACCCTGTTGATTATTTCCTTCTCGCTTGCCGTGAGAGAAAGCGCGTCGATCGAGGCGATAAGGAGCGTCGGATGATCGGCTCCGTCGTCCTTAATGTAAACTCCGATTTCGGTTATATTCCCGCGCCAATCCAGATTACTTATATCCGCGACGAGTTCGTTGATTCCGTTGTCGGAAACCGTACCCCTGAAAATCGCTCTGTTTTCGCCCGACCGGAGAATGATGAGGGCGCCGACGCCGTCCTCTCCGTTCGGAAGCGTGCCCACCGTCGCCCTCACGGAAATATATTCCGCGAGTGACAGGTCGATCCCCGGGTTGATTTTCTTTGTGACTCCGCTCCACGTCGGCACTCCGTTGAATTTCACCGACATTATGCCGCTTTCAGTCCCGAGCGAAACGCCGGAGGTGATCAGCGCGCCCTTTTCCGTTGCCGTAAAACCGGAAGCGCCGTCCGAAAAATCGTATATTTTCGCTCTTCCCTCGATCCCCGAGGGGACGATCCGGATGATCTCGTTCTCGCTCACGCTGATTCCAGAAGACTTGGAACTGCTCCGGGAAAGCTCCGAGAGATAGTCCGATATCTCGTTGAGATAGGTCAGTTTGCCCGCCGAGACGGTATCGGAATACATGAGCGTACCGCCGTAATCCGGAGAGAAGAACGGTATGACGCCGTCGATCCCGACGTCCGTCCCGGACGTCCCGAGGAAGACCGCCTCGGCGAATATCGACGTCATCACGATGCTCTCGTTTTCGTCCGCAGGTTCGTGCCCTCCCAATATGAGAAGCGAACAGTCGTTTCCAATGAGGCGCACCGCCCCGATGACCGACGGTATATCGGTGTCGGTGTCCCATACGTCGGCGGCAACGCTCAAAGATACGTTCCCTCCGCGCGAAAGATAAGTTTTAAGCATCCTGAGAAAAGCGTATGCCCTGATACTGTCCGAGCCGTACGACACGGACGGAGAAAACCACTCGCCGCTTACGGGAACGTAAACGCGGATCTCGCGGTTCACCGCCTGCACCGTGTTGAATACAGCGCGGAAAAGCACCGCGTACGCGGCCGCCGTCTCTCCGGCATCGGCGCCGGAAAGCCCGATGTTCGCGGCCTTTCCTACCACCAGACCGCAAAGATTTTCGGTCACTCCGCCCTCGGTCCCGTATCTCTCGGCGAGAAATCCGCAAACCGCTCTGAAAGTGTCGACGTCGGGGCTGCCGTCCGATGAAAACGTCATTGAATCGATCGTGAGATCCCCGGTTTTTCCGGCAAAAAGTCTGATATATACAGCGACACCGCGGCGGAATAGCCCGTCCATGACCTGATCAAGACCGGATACTGCCTCCGAATCTATCACACATACGGCGCCCCCGCGCGAGTAGCTTATCCCGCCTCCGGCAGAAAGGAGCTCCCCGACGTTCACTTCGACGTAAGTACAGCCGATGTCATATTCAAGATAGTCGTCCGAAAGAACTCCGAGTCCCTTGGGGCTTCTCTGTTCGAAATCCGGCGCTGTGCCCGAAAGAATACCCGGATTGGTCACGTAAAACGGGTATCCGACCTGAACGTTCCCCTCGGGAGCCGTAATAATGACGGCGTATTTTCTGTGAACCGCCGAGCCGTCGGACGACACCTCGGCGCTGAAATAGAATTCCCCGTCGTTGACCGTCGCCTTTGAAAGCGACGTCCTTTTCGACGTGTCGACCGCCTCATCCCTTGAAAAAGAATAAAGATTCGCGTCGCATCCGTCGCATCCGCTTATCTCTCCGCTGACGGTCAGAGTCCTGCCGTCGCGCGAGATGAGGCACGACCTTATCGACCCGCGGTACGGCGACCCGCCGCCGGTTTTTATCCACGAAACCGTGTGAAAACCGCTGAATACGATATAGCCCCCGTCCGTGTTGTCAAAGGATATGCGCAAAGACGCGACGTCCCGGGCGGAATAATCGAATATAACCGATTGCGTATCCGTCCCCTTGAGCAGTCCGACAGTCTCCTTGCGGCTCGATCCGTCTGCAAACACGGAGGTCAGCGTAACGTTTTCTGCGTTGCTGTGATTTTCAAGAAATATCTCGATGCCGCGGCCGTCGGCGGCCGTCGCATGCGGCGTCCCGACGAGCTCCCCGCCGTTCCCCGTATAAAAAATCCCTCCGTCGGCGCAGGTTCCTCCCTCGGCGTGCCAGTCCGGACAGACCGATCTCAGCGACTCGACGAGATCCCCGTCGCTGAAAGCTATGACAAAGTCGAGGACCATGCGGACGCTCCCCGTGCCTACGGTCAGCGTCTGATATTTTGCGTTGCCCTTTTTGGGCGACGTGTTTTTGGTTATGGAATCGCCGTCCGTCAGGTCGAAAACAACTGTCGACCAGTATCCGCCGGGTATATCGGCCGCGGAAGCAAATTCAAAATAAGGGGACGAGACGGAGAGTGAAACCGACCCGCCCACGTCAGACCAGACGGTGAACGCGACGTACCGGCAGGAATCTATCTCTCCCGAAAGCGACTTTGACGCTTCGCCCGTCAGGCTGAGCGACCTGCTGCCTTCAAACGGAGCGAAAGGACTCTCATCAAACGAGTCGAGAGCTCGCGCCCCAGTTGAGGTCCACGATACCGTCGGGCGGTTGAAGTTATCTATAACGACGCATCCGTCGGTGTTCATCATGCAATCGGCTGGTGTTATGACCACCGGCCCGGCCGATGAACCGGCTTCTTCCGCAGAAAAGACCGGGAGCGAGGCAGCGGCGATCGCCAGCGCGGCAAAAAGAATCAAAAAGCGTCTCTTAACGTCCGTTTTCATTGCCGACTACCTCCCCTTTTTACAGTCATATATATTATATCATATAATGCGTGGAATTTCCATAGTTTTTATTTGAACTGACGGTAAAAAACAAACGGGTGAAAGACAGGCAAAATATCAAAAATATTTCGCCCCGGCGCTTGACTTTCATTCGCCCTTTTGATATAATAAGCAGTGGAGGCGTAGCTCAGCTGGTCAGAGCGTTCGGTTCACATCCGAGAGGTCGAAGGTTCGAGCCCTTTCGTCTCCACCATTGAAAAAGCATCGCGCCGCGATGCTTTTTTGATTTACTCTTCACTTGTGCCCTCAACGACATTTACAGCCCTTCGAAAAGATTTCCGCAGGGCTGTTTCTGTTCAATCGTTTACAAACGTGATGCTTTTAATCGTCACGGGCTCGCGCGGGACGTCGTCGTACCAGCCGCGGCTGACGGTCTTTACCGACGCGACGGAGTCAATGACTTCAAGCCCTTCGGTCACTTTGCCAAAGGCGGCATAGGCGCCGTCAAGATGCGGCGCGTCGGCGTGCATGATGAAAAATTGAGAGGACGCCGAGTTCGGGTCGCTCGTCCTTGCCATTGAAAGAACGCCGCGAGTGTGTTTTATATCGTTAGCGAAAAAACCGTTCTGTCTGAATTCGCCGCGGATGGAGTCGGCCTTTTTCGGATTGAAATCCGCGTCGAATCCCCCTCCCTGTATCATAAAGCCCTTTATCACCCGGTGGAAGATAAGCCCGTTGAAGAAGCCGTCTTTGATCAGTTTCGTGAAGTTGGCGACTGTCGCCGGCGCTTTGTCGGGATAAAGCTCCGCGGTCATCGTACCCATGTTTTCGATCTCGATTTTGATCTTTATCGTGTCTTTCATGTCTTTTTCCTTTCAGAATGCGTAATATGGATTCGGCTTTATTTCGGAAAGCCGGTATTTTTCTTTAAGCGAGCCGTCAACCGTGACCTTTTCGCGCAAAGGAGAGAAGATCTCGTTGTATCTGTCG
>JAFZCF010000195.1 GCA_017552165.1 Clostridia bacterium | reverse complement strand
GCGCTGACGATGCAGCGGCTCGCCTTCGGCGGGGAATCGGACGAAAAGGGCTGCGCCTCCGTCGCCGCCTTCGCCGTCGCCCTGCGCGCCCATGTCAGCGGCGTCCTCCCCGGCTTTAAGAGATTCGTCCTCCGCGACGTGCTGAAACGCATATAACGAAATACGAGCGCCCGGTTTGTCTTTACAAACCGGGCGTTTTGCTGTATAATTATAAAATGATGTTATCCGTCCGCAGCGGCGGGGAAAGGGGTATCCGATGGAAAAAATCAAAAGCGAAAAGATCATATTCGACGAAACGTCGCGCTCCCCGTCGGATACGGAGAGGCTCGGTGCACGGATCGGAGAATTTTTGCTGACCGTGCCGGCAAATCCTCCCTTCGTCGCCCTGTACGGCGACCTCGGAGCCGGCAAGACGGCCTTCGTTTCGGGGATTGCCTCGGTCGTCACCCCGGGCGCGCGCGTCTGCTCGCCGACCTACGCATTCGTCAACGAATACGTCTCGTCCGGCCGGACGCTCTACCATTTCGACATGTACAGAATAACCTCGGAAGACGACCTGTTCTCGATAGGATTTTACGATTTTTCGGGCTTCATGGCCGCCGAGTGGTGCGAGAACGTGCCCTTCGCCCTGCCGGAGAACAGGATAGAGGTCCGCATAACCCGGGGGGAGGGAGAAAACGACCGGCGCGTAGTCGCGCTTGCGATCGAAACGGAGAAAACGAAATGCTGATACTCGGTACCGACTGTTCCGAAAAGACCTGCTCGGCCGCCCTGATCGAGGACGGAAATATCCTCGGCTCGGCCTCGCTCTCGACCGGCCTTACCCACAGCGAGAATCTCATACCGATGATAAACGGCCTCATGTCCCTCACCGGAAAGACGTATCGCGACGTGGATCTCTTCGCCGTCTCGGCGGGGCCCGGCTCCTTCACGGGGGTCAGGATAGGGGTCTCGACGCTCAAGGGGCTGGCTTTTTGTGAGAACAAACCCTGCGCCGGACTGTCGTCGCTCCTGTGTATGGCCTACGGCTTTACGGGGCGGGACGGGCTCGTCTGTCCCGTTATGGACGCGAGGCGCGGCCAGGTCTACGGCGCGCTTTTTGAGATAAAAGGGAACTCCGTCACGCGGCTCACGCCCGACGCGGCGATGCCCGCCGCGGAGCTCGCGGAGCTCATCGGCAGGGAATATCCCGGCCGCGGCGTCACCGTCTGCGGCGGGGGAGCGAAGATGATGCTCTCGGCCTGCCGTGACAACAAAAACGTATATCCGGCGCCGCCGGCTCTCATGAACGAAAGCGGCGCGTCGGTGGCTCTCGCCGCGGAGGCCGAGGTCGGCTCCGGCAGGGCTCCCGTATATCCCGGCGGCGACGGCCTGAGACCGATATACCTGCGTCCTTCGCAGGCGGAGCGCATTAAAACAGAAAGGGAATCAACGACATGAAAATATCGATGGGATGCGACCACGGGGCGTATCTGCTCAAAAACCGCATAGCGGAATATCTGAGAGGCCAGGGCCACGACGTAAAGGACTACGGCACGTTCGGCCCCGAGCCCGTAAACTACCCGATATACGCCGAGAAGGTCTGCCGCGACGTGACGTCCGACGCCGCCGATTTCGGCATACTCCTCTGCACGACGGGGATAGGCATGAGCATAGCCGCCAACAAGTTCTCCGGCGTCCGCGCCGCCCTCTGCGGGACGGAATACCAGGCGCACATGACGCGGCTCCACAACAACGCAAACGTTCTGGTGCTCGGCGCGGGAGTCGTCGGCGAGGGGCTCGCCAGGAACATCGTCGACGAGTTCCTCAGGACGGGCTTCATGGGTGCGCATCACGTGATCCGCGTCGGTATGATAGAAAATATCGAGAAAACGGGGCACGTTTGACATGGCGAGAACGGTATGGAAGGGCAGCCCGCTGACGGCGCCCGTGCCCGTCGTGCTCGTCACCTGCGGGGATATGGAAAACCCGAATATAATAACCGTCGCGTGGACGGGGACGGTGTGCTCCGACCCTCCGATGACGTACATCTCGGTCCGCCCGGAGCGTTATTCGTACGGGCTCATCAAGGAGAAGGGCGAGTTCTGCGTCAATTTCGCCCCCGCCGAGCTTTATAAAAAAGTCGATTACTGCGGCATTTTCACGGGGCGCAAGGTCAACAAGGCGGAGAAATGCGGCTTCGGGTTCGAGCCCGCCTCGGAGGTCTCGGTGCCGATAATCGACAAGTGCCCGCTCGCCCTCGAGTGCAGGGTGAAGGACGTGATACACCTCGGCTCGCACGATATGTTCCTCGCCGAGATAGTGGCGACCGACCTGTCCCCCGAGCTCATCGACGAGAACGGCAAGCTCCGCCTCGAGAGGGCGCGGCTGATCTCATACTCCCACGGGGATTATCTCAGCCCGGGACGCCGCCTCGGGAGCTTCGGCTGCTCGTCCGTCAAAAAGAATTCAAAAGCGAAAAGGAATCAGAAATCATGAAAAGAACGACAATAAAAGAAATATTCGACAGCCCCGAGGCCTTAGGGGGCAAAAAAATAACCGTCGCCGGCTGGTGCAGGGCGATCAGGTCAAACAACGCGATCGGATTTATCGATCTCAACGACGGGAGCATACTCCCGTGTCTTCAGGTCGTCATGGAGGCGGCGTCCCTCGGCAATTTCGCCGAGATAGCAAAGCAGAACGTCGGCGCGGCCGTCATCGTGACGGGCACCCTCGTCCTCACGCCGGACGGCAAGCAGAAATTCGAGCTCAAGGCGGAGGAGATCTCCGTCGAGGGGACGTCCACGCCCGACTACCCGCTCCAGAAAAAGCGCCATTCCGACGAGTTCCTCCGCACGATAGCGCATCTCAGGCCGAGGACGAACAAATACGAGTCTGTCTTCCGCGTCCGCTCGGTCGCGGCTTACGCCATACATAAGTTTTTCCAGGAGCGCGGCTTCGTCTACGTCCACACTCCGATAATAACCGGCTCGGACTGCGAGGGCGCCGGCGAGATGTTCAGGGTCACGACCCTCGACCCGTCGGATCCCCCGCGCGATGAGAACGGCGATGTCGATTTCTCAAAGGATTTCTTCGGCAAGAGCACCAACCTCACGGTATCGGGACAGCTCAACGTCGAGACCTACGCGATGGCCTTTGCAAAGGTCTATACCTTCGGCCCGACCTTCCGCGCGGAGAATTCCAACACCCCGCGCCACGCCGCGGAGTTCTGGATGATAGAGCCGGAGATCGCCTTCGCCGACCTCGACGACGACATGGACCTCGCCGAGGACATGCTCAAATCCGTCGTGTCCTACGTTATGGAGAAATGCCCCTATGAGCTCGAGCTGTTCAACAAATTCATCGACCCGACGCTCCTCGAGCGTCTCGGCAACCTCGTGAGCTCGGAGTTTGCCCGCGTGACCTACACGGAGGCGATCGACATCCTCAAAAAGAGCGGCGTCAGGTTCGAGTATCCCATCGACTGGGGCTCCGACCTCCAGACGGAGCACGAAAGATATCTGACCGAGGTCGTTTACGGCAGGCCGGTGTTCGTCACCGACTGGCCGCGCGACATCAAGGCGTTCTACATGAAGGTCAACGACGACGGCAAGACCGTCGCGGCGGCCGACCTCCTCGTGCCCGGCGTCGGCGAGCTCGTCGGCGGCTCCCAGCGCGAGGAGAAGCTCGACGTCCTCCTTGAGAGCATGAAGAAATTCGGCCTCAAAGAGGAGGACTACGCCTTCTACACCGACCTCAGAAAGTACGGCGGGAACAGACACGCCGGCTTCGGCCTCGGCTTTGAGAGACTCATAATGTACGTCACAGGCATAGGCAACATCCGCGACGTCGAGTCCTTCCCGCGCACCGCCGGCTCGGCAGATTTCTGATAAAACGAAAGACCCTTCCCACAGCGGGGGAAGGCAAGGATAGGCCCCCTTGTGTAAAGGGGGCTGGCGGCATAGCCGCCTGAGGGATTGTAAAGCGATGGATTTACGGAGACAATCCCTCCGTCACGCTTCGCGTGCCACCTCCCTTTACACAAGGGAGGCCGGTAGGG
>JAFZCF010000194.1 GCA_017552165.1 Clostridia bacterium | reverse complement strand
TTTGACGCCGAAACGGAAGAAAGAATATATCGCTGAGGAACGGGGATGGACGATAAGAAAAACAACAAAAAAGCGTGGCTTTACCTTGCCCCCGCGATCATTCTGCTTTTGATTTTCTCGTTTTATCCGCTCGTAAACACCTTCAGAATGGCGTTTCTCAACGGATACAACGGTCTGGCGGTTGTCGGAGGAGAGAATTTCACGATAGGCATCGACAATTTCAAGACGGTCATCGAAAACGTCGATTTCAAGCAGTATCTTAAAAACACGGTGCTGCTTTGCGTGATAACGGTTCCGATCTCAACTTCTCTGGCCCTTCTGATCGCCGTTGCTTTGAACTCAATAAAGGCATTTCAGAAAATATTCCAGACGGTGTTTTTCCTCCCGTACGTAACTAACTCGATAGCGATCGGCATGGTTTTCAACGCGATGTTCACGCAGGTCCGCGTCGGAGATCTTGTCCAGACGTACGGCATAATAAATAATATCCTGAACGTTTTCGGCGCTGACCCCGTAAACTTCGTCAACAACGGCTCCACGTGGGGCGCGAATATGTTTGTTGTCTGCACGTATATTGTGTGGCACGCTCTGCCGTTCAAGATACTCGTTCTTCTCGGCGGACTTCAGAACGTCAACAAACAGTATTACGACGCCGCAAAGATCGACGGAACGTCGAAGGTCCGTACGTTCTTCAGAATAACCATCCCGCTTGTCTCGCCGATGCTCGCTTACGTCATCATAACTTCGTTTATCGGCGGATTCAAGGAATATTCGAGTATCGTCGGTATATTCGGGGAGGCCATGGGACCTGCAGGATCTGCAGGGCGGATGAACACAATCGTCGGATACGTTTACGATATGCTTCCGAAGAGCAATCACGGGAACGCGTCGGCCGCATCTCTTATCCTTTTCGCGATAATACTAGTTGTTACCGCGATAAACGGATACGTCAGCAAAAAGAAAGTACATTACTGAGGTGCTGAGTGAACATGACTAAGAAATTATCCGGCGACGATCTCAACATAAGCGCATCGAAAAAAGCGCAGAACGCCGCCAAGATTTTCAGGTTTATTATCACCTATCTGTTCCTCGCGCTGATGGCCGTGATCGTCATTTTCCCGTTTTACTGGATGATAATCTCATCCCTCAAAACGGTCGAGGAATATCGTGAAAACGTCCCGACTCTCTGGCCGAGAAACATAGTTTTCGAAAACTTTGCCACGGCGTTCGAAAAGGCGAACCTCGTCGATCTGTTCCTTCATACTCTGTATGTCGGAGTCATCTCGACGGCGCTGTCCCTCATTGTGACTGTCCTGAGCGCGTTTGCGTTCGCGAGACTTAACTTCAAAGGAAAGGGCATTATCTTCGGTTTCCTTATGGCTACGATGATGGTGCCGGGCGAGCTTTATACCATAACTAACTATCTGACGGTTACTGGTCGGCTCCCGTTCCTTTCGGAGTCGGTGTCTGCGCTTGACATCACGAACACCTTTGCGGTGCTTATCGTTCCCATGCTCGTGAGCGTCTACTACATTTATCTTTTGAGGCAGACTTTCCTGCAGATACCGAACGAACTGTATCTCGCGGCGAAGGTCGACGGCACGAGCGATTTCAAGTATCTCTGGAAGGTTATGCTTCCGCTCTCTGTCTCGACTGTCATAACGATCACGATCCTTAAAATGATGGGCGCGTGGAACTCGTATATCTGGCCGAGACTCGTTGCCAACGACGACGCGCACAAGCTGATAACAAACGGTCTCCGCGGCGCGAGCTTCATGACGGAGAACGGAGACACGAACTATCCCGCTCAGATGGCCGCGGTGTTCGTTGTCTCGATCCCTCTGTTCCTTGTGTTCGTGTTCCTTCGCAAATACATAATGAAGGGCGTCTCAAGGAGCGGAATCAAAGGTTAATAATGTCGTTTACGACACAAAACAGGAGAAAACATGAAAAAAACAATTGCACTTATAATGAGTTTTGTGATGCTCATGACGTGTCTGCTGCTGTCTGCATGCGGACAGGGAAGCGGCAGTAACGGAAAACAGGTCACCGTTGTTTTCTATCACACGATGGGCGCGAATCTGAGGACCGTTCTTCAGAAATATATCGCCGCGTTCAACAAAATTTATCCGGACATAATAATCGATGAGAAATCAGTCGGCGGGTACGACGATGTTCGCGATCAGGTTATAACCGAGCTACAGGCCGGCAAACAGCCCGCCATCGCGTACTGCTATCCAGACCACGTGGCGACGTATCTGCGCAGCAAGAAGGTCGTTGACCTCAATACCTATATAAACGATCCCGAAGTCGGTTTGACGGAAGAGCAGAAGAACGATTTTATCACCGGTTACTACAACGAAGGAACGCAGTTCGGCGATGAGAGCAAGATGTACACCCTTCCGTTCTCGAAATCGACCGAGGTTATGTACTACAACAAGACCTTCTTCGACAATAACGGTCTTCAGGTCCCCGATCACTGGTTCTCGAACGGCGAAAACGACGTCACTTCGATGGATTACGTCATCAGGAAGATCAAGGAGATAGAGCCGACCAGCGTGCCGCTCGGATACGATTCGGAGGCAAACTGGTTCATCACCCTGACCGAACAGCTTAAGACGCCGTATACCGCCGCCGCAGAGGACGTCGAAGGGCGCTTCCTGTTCGTCAATGACGATAACATGGCGTTCTGCGACAAAATCCGCGAATGGTACAATTCCGGGCTCATGACGACCCAGGCGATCTACAACGCCTACACGTCCGGTCTGTTCACCAACACGTCGGCAAACGAGGACGGCGTGGTGGTCCATTCCTATATTTCGATAGGTTCGTCGGCCGGCGCAACGTATCAGTGCCCGTCCGCTCTCGACGACGGAACTTATCCCTTTGAGGTCGGCATCGCGCAGATTCCTCAGGCCGACGCCTCAAACAAAAAAGTAATTTCCCAGGGCCCGTCGATCTGCATGCTCAAACAGAAGGATCAGGCGGTAAACGACGCCGCGTGGCTCTTCATAAAATTCCTTCTTACCTCGTCGGAGTTCCAGGCGGAGTTCTCGATGACGTCGGGATACGTACCGGTCCTTCGCTCAACGTTTGAGCTTGACGCTTACAAGGAATTCCTTGACGGCGCGAAATACACCAAGGACGGTATAGCGGCCCTTTCCGCAAAGATCTGTATGGAACAGGAAAACAACTACTTCACCTCGCCGGCGTTCGTCGGTTCGTCCGACGCACGCGACCAGGTCGGAGAACTTCTTGTCGCGTACATTTCGGCGCCGGAGGGGACGAGCCGCGATGATCTCAAGACGCTTTTCGTCAACGCGTTCAACCGCTGCGTTTCTCTGAACAAATAATTTGATCCGAGATGAAATCCGAATCAGCGCGTTTTAACAGAATATTATCGTTTCTTCTCGCTCTGGCGCTTTCCGTTTCGGTGATTCTGCTCCCGTCGTGCGTCAGAAATCCTGAGGAAGAGGAAGAATTAACGTGGGATTATGTCCGTCCCGAAGGACTGACGGATTACGCAACCGCCGTCAAGCTGAACACGGCCAACCTTAACAGCGATTTTGACGTCACCGGCAGGGGATACGTGACGGTTGAGCTGGCGATCGACGGCGACACCGTCCACTTCAGGAACAACAGCAAGTCGGAGATCCTCAAGGTCAGATTCATCGGAATCGACACGCCCGAATCAACGGGAAAGGTGGAACCGTGGGGCAAGCCGGCGTCAATCTACACTAAAACGAAGCTTAAGAACGCTTCCGAAATCGTCCTTGAAAGCGACACCGAGGGCGAGGCGCATTTCGATTCTACCGGAAGCAGATATCTCGCCTGGGTATGGTACCGCAACGGCAGCGACGAGGAATGGAGAAACCTTAACATCGAAATTCTCGCCGACGGGCTTGCGATGGGCAAGAGCGCGTCGTCAAACAGATACGGCTCGGTCGCCCTTGAGGCGCTTTCAAGCGCGAGGGAGAACAAACTCAACCTTTATTCGGGAAAGAAAGACCCGCTTTTCTACTACGGCGACACCGTCGAGCTCTCTATCAAATCGCTTGTCATGAACAAGGACTCATACGGCGGGATCAAGGTCAGGTTCGAGGGCGTTGTCACGAAAAAGAGCGGGGAAGGCATATACGTTCAGTCCTTTGACGAAGACACGCAAAGGTACTACGGCGTTTACGTTTACGGAGGTTACGCTTCGCTCGCCCCGAAGTTCCTCGTCCCCGGATACAAACTCAAAATATCCGGAACGGCGGATAATAACGAGACCTTCGGATTCCAGGTTTCCGGGTTGTCGTTCTCTCTGATAAACCCGGCGGACGACGACGTTCAGATTCTTGAAAAGGACGTTGATATTTCGCCGGTGCTCATCACGGCGGACGAGCTGAACGGAGAGGATTCTCCCGAAAACGTGCTCGTGCGTATGGAGGGCATAAAGGTCAAAAGCGTTTATACGACGACAAACGAAACGTCCTCGAGCAAGGGCGCCATGACCCTGACGTGCGAGACGCGGGACGGGAAAACGGTTTCCGTCCGCACGGTCGTTCTGACTCAGCAAGGCGAGCTCGTGACCGAATCGTATTTCAGAGGCAAGACCATGAACGTCACGGGCATTGTCGAGATATACGAGGGGTCCCCGCAGATCAAGCTCTTTACGCTGTCGGACGCCGAAATCATTGACTGAAAATAAATGACAGGAGACAAAGTCATAATGAAAAACAAACTTTCAATTGCGCTTACGCTGATTATCCTTGCGGCTGCTGTACTTGCATCGTGCAACGGCGTGGGAGAGACCAAAGCGCCCGCGGCAAACCAGGAACTTGTGAACGAAGCGGCAGAACTAGTTTATGAGTATAACAAGCCGGGCGAGGACAATTCCGTCGCCTCGAGCTTCACGCTTCCTTCAAAGATCATTGACTATGAAGGCGTCGATCTGGACGTAACGTGGGAGCTTGAAGGAGGCAACGGCCTTGTTTCGCTCGCCGACGGAGGCGAAGGCAAAACTAACGTAAAGGTCGATCCGTACGCTGATGAGGACACGAACTTCTCGCTGAAAGGTACCGTGTCGTCCGGCGAATTCAAATCCGATCCGTTCACGTTCAATTACGTTATCAAGCAGTTTTTGATCTCGAACTGGCAGTACTGGTCGGAAAACGTCAAGGACGTCACTATGAACATCAGGGGCGTGATCGTGGCAAGATATCCCTACGCTCCGGATTACAAAAACACCAGCGTCATGCTTCAGGATCTTGACAATGAGCACGGTTACATGGCTTACCGCCTCAAATGCGATTCTCAGGAAGCTTTCGACACCGATCTCGCTATCGGCAACGTTATAGTTGTCAGCGGTAAAACGTCCATCTACAGCGGCCTGCGTGAAATGGGCGCAGGATGCACGTATTCGCTCGTTTACGGCGACGACGGAAAGGTCCAGACCCGCGAAGTGACAAAAATATCGCTCGACGATATTCTTAAACCCGAAAACAACCTCGTGACCCTCCTCGATCCTCATCAGGGACAGATCGGCGTGCTGACCGGCGCAAAGATCACCAAAATAGAGTGGGCAAAGAATTCCCCCGAGACTTTTGAAGAGCTCGGAGACGGAAGGATCACCGTTACGGTCGAAAAGAACGGCGTTGCTTTCAAGATGTTCCTTTCTACGAGCTGCACCTACACGGTCGCTGAGCTCAAAGAAGATTATCAGAAGCTCGGCGTCGGTTATACGATAGACGTTGAGGGGGCGATCGCCTGGAACAACGAGCCTCAGCTCTATCCTGTTCCCGGCAAGATAACCGTCGTATCCACGGAGGTGGCCGCTTCCGACAAGATAGCGAACGAACTGAACGCTCTTTCGATACCCGAGTTCGTTAGCAAAGATGAGTCAATCAATCTTCCCGTAACCGGATTCACGTATGAAGACGTCTCCATCGCGTGGGCGCTTGGCGAATCCTCCTCCGCCGTGATTGCCGACGACAAGCTTAACGTTACTGTCGGTAAGTCGATCGAGAATTTCAAGATCACGGCGACCGCGACCTGCGGCGATGCGACTGACACTCGCGAGTTCAGCGTTTCGGTAATACCCGCAGACCTCACCGTCGGGGATATTCTCGACGCACTCTACGCTCTCGATAAGAATACCCTTCCCGGAACCTATACTCTGACCGGAAAGATTACAGAAATCAACACGGAATACAGTTCTGAGTTTGACAACGTCACGGTTACGATAGTTGTCGAGGGATTCGAAGACAAACCCGTCCAGTGCTTCAGAATGAAGGGTGAGGGAGCCGCCGATCTCAAAGTCGGCGACGTTATCACGGTAACCGGCGTTCTCAAAGATTATAAGGGAACGAAGGAATTTGACGCAGGATGCACGTTCGTACCGTATGATGAGTCCGGAAACGATCAGCCGGGCGGCGACGCAGCAAAGATACTCGACGATCTCTACGCGCTCGCTCCCGATGAAAAGCTTGAAGGAACGTATACGCTATCCGGAACTATAACGAAGGTCAATACCCCCTATGATGCCGGATACGACAATGTAACCGTCACGATCGTCGTCGACGGATTTGACGACAAGCCTGTTCAGTGCTTCAGAATGAAGGGAACAGGGGCGGATACGATCAAAGTTGGCGACAAAATAACCGTATCTGGAGTCCTGAAGAATTTCAACGGAACGAAGGAGTTCGACGCCGCCTGCACCCT
>JAFZCF010000011.1 GCA_017552165.1 Clostridia bacterium | reverse complement strand
GTTACGCTTCCTTTTCTTTCAACGCCGGCAGACTGTTTAACAAGTTCAAAAAGGTAATTTGCGAAATCTTTTTCGGATTCTATTACAAGGTCTTTTCCCGAGTCTTCGGATTTTTCGAAGTCAAAAGCCGCGTGATTACAAAGCGGTTCTCCGTATTTGGTAGCCGACTTAATATCGTCCGCGGGAATCAACGATTTGATGATCACATTGGTATAGAAGTCGTTTTCCTCAAAAACGCTTACGTATTTCTCAAGGATGAGATAGTAACGTTTCCCAATCTCATAATTCACCTCTGAATCGATACTCGACATACGGATAAGTTGCTCGCCGTTTTCCGAAACGACCGGGTATTGAGTTTTTGAAACTCTCACAGGCAAAACCGTTACGTTGTCATCTCCGAGAAACCTTTCCTCAACTTCGAAATCATACATTGTATATCCTGCATAATCTGTTTTGCACACGCATTCAGCTTTAACAATGTCTGTTGCATAATTGATATCGTTTTCAAACGTTGAATAATTATAGCAATAGAAAGATGACATTACGAGATCCGCATCCTCATTGTTTAAACCGTTTGTGATGTTTTCAACCGGCTTTATCATTTCATTTGTTTCTTTATTTTCGTCTGCATTGTCTGTTACGTGAATTTCTTCATTAAGGCATGACACAAGCATAGCCAAGCACGCAAAAATCAGAATATACGCAAATAACTTTTTCATCTTTATCCTCCCACAAATCCTTGCTGCCAGCAACAATTTTATGTTCCAAACAATTTCATTATACCATAATGAAAAAAAAAACAAGTACTTATTGAAAAATATTTTGCCCGTCGGATACTAGTTTCAGGCCGATATCGTAGTCGTACGTGGCGAGCACCTCCGTGCCGAACTTTTCGAGCTGCGACAGGACAGCGGGGGCCGGGAAGCCGTACGAGCTGCTGCGCTCGCAGCTCGCGACGGCAACAGAGGGGCGCACGGCGTCAAGAAACTCCGGCGACGACGCGGTCGCCGAGCCGTGGTGCCCGAGCTTGAGAACGTCTGAACGGAGCCCCTCCGATCCGTATCTTTTTACGAGATCTTTTTCCGCATCCTCACCGGTGTCGCCGGTAAACAGAAACGACGTCACGCCGTAAGTAATCCTAAGCGAAAGACTTTCGTCGTTTTCGTCCTCATACCGGTCGAGCGGACCGAGAAAGACGACGCGTGCGCCACCCAGGGAAAAGAACGTGCCGGGCGACGGCGACGAAACGTTGCAGCCACGCTCCCCGAGCGCCTGTATCACCCTTTCATAGGCTCCGTCGCCGTATCCTGCCGGCGAAACGAAGACTTTTTCAAACTCCACGCTTTTCATGATTTCCCCGCACCCACCGAAATGATCCGAATGCGGGTGGGTCAAAACGAGATATTTTATGTTTTTTATGCCGTAAACGTCGAAATAAGCTCTGAGCATCTCGCCGCTGTCGAACGTGCCGGCGTCGATCAGCATTCTTTCGCCGTCCGGGAAAGTGACGAGCGCGGAGTCTCCCCTTCCCGCGTTGAAATACATGACGGAAAGCTGCGCGTCTGGGTCTCCCGGCGCGTCCGCGCGGCCGGAAAACTCCACCGAGCCGAGCAGAAAAACGCATACGGCCGCCGCCGCGAAAAACAGTATCGCGGCGGCGGTCAGTATGATTCTTTTTCTGTTGTCAGAGGTCTTCGTCGTCTTCATCGCCGGATTCCGGGACGCCGCCGTTTTCGGGCTCACGCGGGAGCTCCGCCGGGACCGATACGAGCGCCGCGGCGTTCGCCTCCCTCCATTTCCTGTCGGCGCGCTTTTCGGCAAAAATGCTTATGACGTACAGCGCGGCGAGGGCGATGAGCCCTGCTATCGACACGGCGGTGCCGACTGTGTAGCATTTCGGGCAGTAATCAAACACGACCTCGTGCTCGCCGGGTTCTATTCCGACGGCAAGGAGCGCGTCGTGAGTCATGACGAGCTCTTTCTGCTCGCCGTCAACGTAAACGTGCCAGCCCTCGTCGTACGGGATGGACGTAAAGAGCAGTCCCCTGTCCTCCGGGACGTTTACGCTGCCCTCGATATGCGTATCAGAGAAGGACGTGATCTCGAGATTGCCCTTGGATATCTTCTCAAATGCCCTGTTGCATTCTTCGACGTCCATGTAGAAGAAGTAGTCGTTTCCGGTCATTATGTAGATCGGATCGTCCTTGAGCTCTATGGTGACCGTTATCTCCTGATCGTAATCGTAACATCCGAGATAGATCACCGTGTCGCTCTCGTTGCCCATCACTGCGCCCTTGGACACTCCGTTGACCTTGAGAGACGCCTCCCTCGGATAGTCCGTCGGGATGCACATATAGACCGGCACGCCGCCCTTGACGTCCACCGTGTAAACGATCGACGCGGAAGATGAGTCGTCACGCTTGGCGTACTTTCTGTGTTTGGTCGTAAAGCTCGTCGAAATGTTGTTCATTTCGGTATCGAGGACGTTGAGCTTGTTGAACGCGGTGAGGTCCTCCTCCCCCGTCATCGAGCGGAGGATGGCGTTCATCGCCACGAACGGCGAGCTGTAATCGGTTATCTCGAGCTCGCCCGCCTCGGCGTCGACCGCGTAGGCGAGGGAAAGCGCGTATGGATTGAAATAAACGTAATAATTGTGCTCCTCGTCGGTGTACAGGAGTTCCCTCACACCGTCGTCGAGCAATTTGTTCGTTATAACGTACCTGACGTCGAGAAGTCCGTCGGAAACGGGTGTCCCGCCTATATATTTCGTCCAGTGAGATCTCGAAGCGTAGCCGTAGCTGTTGAGGAGGTTTATCACGGCCTTGTTGAGAGTTGACGTACTGTTCGAAATGCCGTAGAACCCCAGCGTCATGGGATCGTTCGTTTTGCGGTGGATGGTCTTTTCCATACGGTAAAACGCAGAGTCATCGTACTCCTTGACCCAGTTTACCGTGGGATACATCTTCTCCATAAAGCTGTTATACGACGTGCGCGAGCTTATAACGACGTCCTTGTCGAGGGCTACAATGTTGAGAAGCCCGGCCCCGAAGAGCTCAAGACAGGTCAGAATAAGGACGATAACGGCGCCCATACCGCGGAGCTTCCCTGATTTTGCGAAATACGACGCTCCCGTGAGAACGACTACGCACAGGACAGAGAGCCATATGCAGGAGAAATCGTTGATATATTCATAGTCCTGCTTCTGTACGAGCATAAGGAACACGACGAGCACGCCGCCGAGAAAAACGCTGAACCTGAAATCCATATTGTTTATCTCGGTAAACGCCTTATACGCGAAAACGAGCATCAGGAACACGAACATGAAACTGTACCGGTAATTCAGCCAGTTCGGTCTCTGGAATCCGTGCCAGACTATGTCGATCGAGCTCACATTCATGCAAAGGAAGAAGAAAACGAGAACCGCCCCGCCCATCAGTCTCTCCTGCCAACTGTATTTGCGGCAGATGAAATACATCGGCACGAATATCAGGGCGATGACGCCGCAGTAAAGCAGCGGAAGTCCCTCGGGACGGACCGTATCGTACGTGCCCGGGAAAAATCTCAGGAAGAAATCCATGAGATCGAAACGCTGGCTTATCGCCCAGTTCGTCGTGCTGAAGGTGCTCTTGCCGAACTGAAGCGAGGTATAAGCCGGATATACGATACACATCGAGATGCATATCGCGATTGCCGAGTAAAAACCTATCCTGAGGAGAGAATGCCAGAAATGGTTTTTTTCAAGCCAGAAATTGTTCTCCTCCTTCGTTGCGTGCGCGAGATAGTAGTAAAAGAAATATATCGCGACGTAAAGGCACACCATGTACCCGATATAAAAGCTCGTCAGGAGAGAAAGCGAAAGGGTGACGACGAAAAGCAGAAAACGGCGCTTTTTGATAAGCTGCTCTATACCGAGGGTGACGAGCGGGAGGAGTATCACGCAGTCCATCCACATGGTATTGTGCCCGTAAACGACGTCGTACGCCGACACGGCGTAGCAGGTCGAGAAGATCAGGACGCTGAGCCGGGACGATTTTTTTGTTTTTTTGAGGTAATACCCCATCGTCAGGCCCATCGAGCCGGTCTTTAGCAGCTCGATGACGAGAAGCCCCTCCGTTATGTGGTTGGACGGGAAAAGTGCTATGAGATATGAAAACGGGCTCGCGAGATAATAGGCGTAGATGCCCATGAACTCGCCGCCGAGCGTCCGCGACCAGGTGTAGAGCATCGAGCCCCCGCCGAGGATCTTGTTTCTCAGCTCTTCGAAAAAATAAACGTACTGCCCGTTCAGATCGAGGACGAGGACCGAGTTGCTTCCGAAAGGATAGACCTCCATCGCTATGAATATCATCCACTGTATCATAAGCGGCAGGAAAAAGGCGACGATAAGAAACTTGTTTTCGCGCCAGCCGTTTATCAGTCTTGTCCTGAAATCTTCCTTTGCGGAAAGCATCCCGAGGAACCTCCGGAGTTTTTCATAATAATCTTCGTCATTATATCACAAATGCGAAAAAAAGTAAAGTACGGGCGGAACCGCTCAGTCATCCTCGCGGTCGTCGGCAAGCATACGGTCGGCCTGCGCCGAATACCGGTTGTTTTTTATTAAAAACTGTGCCCGCGCTTCTTTCGATATCAGCGAATAGACGGCGCCGCCGTACGGTGCGGGGCCGAAGCTGTTGCCGGTCACATCGACGGAGCCGCCGGCCGTTCCGTGTTCCGTTCTCCAAAGGAAAAGATGATGTCCCATAGGACGCGGCCATATCTCTGAGCGGCGCGGCGGGATCTCGTCCTGCATGGAAAAGCCGAGCCCGGCGTCAAGGCAAACGTTGTCGGCAAACACGGCGCCCCTCGGAACGGGGTCCCTCGCCTCGTACGCCGCCATGCCGTACCGCTCGAAAACGTTTCCGCGGCAGACGATATTTTCAGGCACGCGGCTCTCCTCGCCCGGACCCTGATGGGTGAAGCATGAATCGTATACCTCCCGGCAGCGGCAGCCCTCCATCGTGACGTCCCGCGCTCCGTTCCAGAGCTCGAAGGCGTTGCCGAAACGGATCTTCAGTTCCCTGTTCCAGACGCAGCCGCCGATGAACGAGAAATCGCAGTTCTTCACCGTGACGCCGACGGCGTCCGTCGCCGCGAAGCCGTGTACGCCGCTGTTTATGAACGCGATGTCGGAAAACGTGACGTACCGCCTCACTGAGACCATCACTCTGTTACCGTAAACCGCGCACTCAACGCTCCGGTATACACGCCCGGGATTGCCCTCCGAATACAGAAACAGCTCGCGGTCAGCGGCCTGAAGGCGTCCCTCGG
>JAFZCF010000193.1 GCA_017552165.1 Clostridia bacterium | reverse complement strand
CCGGACGGCCTTATATTGAACGGAGCGGTATACGCCGTCCCGCGCTTCACCTGCGAGGGTGGCTTTGACAACGTTTTTCAGACGAATTTTCTGTCGCATTACTGGCTCGTGAACGAGCTTATGCCTGTGTTTGAGGAAAACCGGGGCAGGGTGGTCGCCGTCGGGAGCATAGCTTACAGATATTCAAGGATCCGTCCCGACGACACGGATTTCTCTAAAGAGAAAAGCTCGGCAAAGGTTTACGGGAACTCAAAACGCTATCTCATGTTCTCTCTGTACGATCTTTTCAGAGACGAGCGCAAAGCGACTCTTTCGGTCGCGCATCCCGGCATATCCTTCACGGGGATAACGGCTCATTACCCGAAATGGCTTTTTGCGATAATCAAAAATCCCATGAAGCTCATATTCATGAAGCCGGAGCGCGCCTGCCTTCCGATACTGCGTGGAATTTACGAGCCGTGTTCGGATTCCGAGTGGATCGGGCCGCGTTTTTTCGACGTCTGGGGCGGCCCGAAAAAGAAGAAACTTCGCGACGTGAAAATGGAAGAAAAGGATGAGATCGCTCGTACCGCGCGCCTTTCGCTCGAAATGTTCAGGAAAAATACGGGAATATGAAAAGCAGGCCGTGAGCCTGCTTTTCTTTTGCAGTATTACGTTCAGTTTTCCGGCGCGTGATAGGCGTATTCCGACTGGCCGCCGATCAGATCGACGTATTCTTCAAGGGTGAGACCGTGCTCGTGTATATAGGTCGCGGCCTCACGCCCGACGAATCTCCAGTGCCACGGCTCGTACATATATCCGGTGATCTCCGACATGCCCTTCGAGTATCTCAGTATGAAGCCGAACTTGTACCCGTTCTCTACGAGAAACTTATACGCGGCGGTTTTTTCAAACGAGTTCTTTATCGGAGAGAAATCAAGGGCAAGCCCGGTGTGATGCTCGCTCGTTCCCGGTATCGCAGAATATGTGTTCACCTCTGCGATGATCTGTTCCTCCGTCCACTTCGGATGGGCCTTTTTTTCGTTGTTTATGTATCTGTTGTACAGATTGTACTGGAGCTGATACGATCTGAAGCAGGACTGTCCTTTGGTGTTCGTGATACCGAAATGCTTCATCTCCTGCATGACGGCGAGATACGCCATCGCCGCGTATTTTTCAAGATAAGACGTTTCGTTTTTAATCGAGACGCTCGTCGTATATGCCGTCTTGCCGTCGGTGATCTTCACCATGTTCTCGGGAACGTAGCCGTTCGGTACGGGATAATCCCTGTTGACGAGGATAAGATGCGCCGCGTCGTTTACCGTTATATACGGGAGATATTTGCTCACGTCGGTGAAGTATACGTAGTCTCCGTCGACAACGGCGGGCTTTTCGCCGTTCGGACCTGTAACGGTAGGCTTGGTTTCTGTGACCTCGGTCACCTTTTCGGTCTCGGTTTCGGTTTCTGTCTCTGTCTCTGTGATCTCCGCCGTTTCGGTTTCTGTGATCTCGGCCGTCACGGTCACGGGCTCCGTCGGGTGCTGCGTTTCCGCCGTTCCGACAGGCGACGTTTCCGTTTCGCCCGGAGATGACGTGACGGACGGCTTTATCTCCGTCGTCCCGGCAGAGGGGTTCAGGGGATCGTCCGGCATCCTGTAATGAGCGCAGGATACGAGGCATATCAAGGCCGACGCGGCTAAAATAATTGCGATCGCTTTTTTCATTGCTGCTGTGTTCCTTCTTTCCGTTCTGTTTTTTCTATCACTGCAAAATAGAATCCGTCGCGGTCGGCGCCGGGCAGGACCGTGGTCTCGCCCGAAAGCGCAAAGCCGCCGTTTTCTCTGAGAAACTCTCTCACAACGTTTTCGTTTTCCACTTTGTTCAGCGTGCAGGTCGAGTATACCAGTCGCCCCGACGGCTTCAAATATCGCGAAGCGCGGGTCAGTATCGCGAGCTGGGTGCGGTTGAGCTCCTCCGTCGCGCAGAGATCCTTCAGCCGTATCTCGGGCTTTTTTGAGATGACGCCGATCCCCGAGCAGGGTACGTCGCATATCACTCTGTCGGCCGTCCCGTCAAGGAGGCCGTCGCCTGTCCTGCCGTCACAGACGCGTGTCTCGATTACGGATATGCCGAGTCTTTCGGCCCCTTTGCGAATAAGCGAGAGCTTGTTTTCGTGTATATCAAGGCATATCACGCGGCCGTCGTTTATCATGTCCGCGGCCGCTCCGAAGGCCTTGCCGCCCGGAGCCGAGCAGCAGTCCACGACCGTCATGCCCGGCAGGGCGCCGAGCGCGGCGACGCAGAGCTGTGACGATACGTCCTGAACGAAGAATAGCCCTTCCTCAAATCCCGGAGTCAAGGCGGGGACCGAGCCCGACGGCAGTATCAGCGCCCCCGGGGCATCTTTCACTGGCACGCCGCCTGTGATCTCCGACAGCCTGTCGGCGTTGGTTTTTAACGTATTTACTCTTACAGCCGTCACGGGCGCGCCTTCGAGCGCACGCAGAATGTCCTCGGCTTTCTCGCCGTAGTCTCTTTCGAGAATGGCAACTATGCTCTCCGATACGGAGTATTTTACGGGCAGACGGCGCGGGTCGCCCTTACCCGGATATTTTATATCATCCTTTGAGCGCACGACCGAGCGCAGCACGGCGTTGACGAAGCCCGAAGCCCGCCTGAGCGGCGTTTTTTTCAGCGCTTCGACGGTCTCGTTGCAGGCGGCGTGATCCGAGACCCCGTCCATGAACATGATCTGGGTCACTCCGAGGCGGAGCGCCGCGAGCGCCTCTGGTTCGATATCCCCGACCTTTCTGCTCGAAAACAGGGAAATGATATAGTCGCTCGTTACGGTCTTTTCGACTGTCCTGAAAACGAGCGCCGCGTAGAGCTTTCTGTCCTGATCCGAAAATCCCGCTCTTTTTATGACCGCGTCGGTCTCGATGTTAGAGTATTTTCCGCGCGAGTAGATGCCGACAAGAGAGGCGAGCGCCGCCTCGCGCGGTGAAATACGCAAAGCGGGTTTATCCATTGATAAGGACCGTTTCGCCGCGCTCAGGTATGCGGTGGCCTCTCAGATACTCGGCGGCCGTCATCCTGCGTTTTCCCGCCGGCGTGACCGACAGGACGCGCACCGCTCGTCCGTCCCCGCACACGACGTCGAGCCCGTCCCCGGCAGGCAGGAGCGTGCCGGGAGGCAGGTCGCGGACGCAGTCCGACAGGGAGGCCTCGTTTATCTTGATCTGCGTCCCGTCCTCTCGCCTGAAAAAGGCGAGAGGTGCGGGGGAGAGACCTCTTATGAGGTTCCGGACCTCGTCCGCGGTCTTTGTAAAGTCGATGAGACACTCGCTCCGGTCTATCTTCGGAGCGTACGTGGCGAGCGAGCCGTCCTGTTTTACCGGATTTACCTCTCCTTTCAGTATGAGAGGCAGGCAGAGGGTCACGAGCTCCGCCCCGGCCTCCGCCATTTTGTCAAAGAGGGAGCCGGCGTCGTCGCTTTCGAGTATCGGCACCTCGCGGGTGAAGAGAATATCGCCGGTGTCGAGACCGGCGTCCATTTTCATAAGAGTTATGCCGGTCGTCTTTTTTCCGTCGATCACGGCGCGCTGTATCGGCGCCGCCCCCCTGTATTCCGGGAGCAGCGAGCCGTGCACGTTCACGCATCCGTGAGGGGGGTATTCGAGGATATAATCCGGGAGGATCTTGCCGTACGCCGCGACGACGATTATTTCGGGATCGATCTCGCTCAGGGTCGCGGCAAACGCGCCGTCCCTGAGCTTCTCCGGCTGATATACCGGCAGCCCGACCGACATGGCGTATTTTTTCACGTCAGACTCGGCGATGCCGTAGCCGCGTCCGCGCGGTCTGTCGGGCTGTGTCACCGCCGAGATTTCGTATTTTCCCGTTTCAAAGAGCGCCCGCAGAGAGGCCTCGGCAAAATCGGGGGTGCCCATAAAGAGCACCCTCGTCTTAGTTTCTTTCATTCGCGAGCTCCTCCGGGTCGAGCATACGGGTGACCTTGTCGGTATAAAGGATACCGTCGAGGTGCTCCAGCTCGTGGCAGACCGCCTGCGCGGTGAAGCCCTCGGCTTCGAGGGTTCTTTCTTTCATGTCAGTATCGAGATATTTGACCGACACCCTCATCGGCCGTACGGTCTCGCCCCAGGCGTCGGGTATGGAGAGACATCCCTCGACGCAGGTCTGGGTCTCCTCCGAGCGGGAGACGATCTCGGGATTTATCATCGTCAGCGGCTTTTCGGGTTCCGTCTCGATTATCACGACGCGGCGGAGGACTCCCACCTGAACCGCGGCGAGCCCCGCCCCTGCGGCCTTGTGAAGGGTATCCTTCATGTCACCTATGAGTCGCCTTATCCTCGGGGTCATCTCGGTGATCTCGCGGCTTTTCTTTCTGAGGATCGGATCGGGATCCTTTACTATTCTGAGTATTGCCATATACGTCTCCTTTTAAGGATTCACGTCGATTGCGACCGATATTCCGGTCCCCGAGCGCTTCAGAGCCGAAACGTATACCGTTTCGAGGCCGGCGCGAGTCGGTTTGTCGAGTCCGCATTTAACGACTATCTGCTGTCTGAATATCCCGTTTATCTTGTACATCCTGGCATTCATGGGTCCGAAGACCGCGAGCGGCAGGTCTTTCCCGATGACCGAAAGATCAGCGGCGATCTTTTCGGCAAAGGTCGGCACGGACGCTTCGTCCGTCGAGGACACCGTGAATATCACGATATCCGAGAATGGAGGGAACTGTCTGACCCTTCTTTCCTCGATCTCCCGGGTGAACATCTGCGCGTAACTGCCGCCGGTGAGTTCGTTTATGACGGGATGATCCGGTGAAAAGGTCTGTATGAGCGCCGTCCCGGGGAGCCTGCCCCTGCCGGCCCTGCCCGCGACCTGAGTAAACAGGGCGAACGCGCGCTCCGCCGAGGCGTAGTCTCCGCGATAGAGCTCCGCATCGGCGTCGATAACGCCGACGAGGGTGACGTCCGGGAAGTCGTGGCCCTTTGTGACCATTTGCGTCCCGACGAGGACGTCGCCTTTTCTGTTTTTGAATTCGCTTATTATCTCATCGTACGACGATCTCGTTCCCGTGGTGTCGGAGTCCATGCGAAGGACGCGCGCCCCGGGGAATTCGGATTTTATCTTTTCCTCGACCAGCTGGGTGCCGAGGCCGAGCTTTCTCAGCGATTTCTGCCCGCAATCGGGGCAGACGTCGGGCATCGGGATCTTGAGCCCGCACCAGTGACAGGCGAGGTAGCTTCTTCCCGACGACGTCACGTGATGAGTGAACGAGACCGAGCAGCGCGGGCATTCCGGCGACCTCCCGCAGGAGGCGCAGACGAGAGAACTGCTGTATCCGCGTCTGCCGACGAAAAGGATCGCCTGTTCACCCCTCGAGAGCGTTGCCGAGAGCCGGCGTTTAAGTTCGTTCCCGATGACGGGGATCCCCGCTTCGCGCCTCATGTCAGAGATAACGAGTTCCGGCAGTTTTGCCCCGCCGTAGCGTTCTCCGAGCGTGACGAGATCGTATCTGCCCTCCTTCGCTTTTTTGAAGGTGCCGACCGACGGGGTCGCGGAGGACAGGAGAAGCATCGCTTTTTCCGCCGCGCATCTGTATCTCGCAACGTCACGGGCGTGATATTTCGGAGCCGACTCGCTTCTGTAAGTGTGCTCCTGTTCCTCGTCGATAATGATGAGCCCGAGATTTTTTACGGGAGAAAAAACGGCGGAGCGGGTCCCGATGCAAAGACGGCAGGTCCCGTCGGACATCCGGCGCCATGCGTCAAAGCGCTCGCCGTCCGAAAGTCCGGAGTGAAGTACCGCCGTGATGCCGGGATATCTTTTGTAAAAAATACCGACGGTCTGAGGAGTCAGCGAGATCTCGGGGAGGAGAAGGATGACGCTCCTGCCGCTTTTGAGGACCTCGTCGATGACCCGTCCCATGACCTCCGTCTTTCCGCTGCCCGTCACCCCGTAGAGCAGGGCGGCGGAGGGCGGGGCGGCTGCGAGCTTCAGCAGCCGGTCGGCCGCTTTCTGCTGCTCTTTCGTCAGCTCGGGGAGGGTATCGGCGACGCCGTCCGTTACGAGGGCGGCGTACGGGTCGCGGTATTTCTCGTCCGAAATGACAGTCAAAAATCCGCTTTTGACGAGAGACTCGACGGTTTTGCGGGTCGTCCCGCACACCTCGCACACCTTGAAAAGTTTTTCTCTCCCCGATACGTGGAGAAACGAGAGTATTTCCTTCTGCTTTCGCCCCGAAACGAGCGAAACGAGCGACTGAACGTCGGATCTCAGGTATCTGTCGTTGAGGATTATTTCCTCGTCAAGGACGGTGCGCTTTTCGGAGAGCCGGAGCTCCCGCTCGGCGAGACCTTCTTTCACGAGGGCGCCGACGCGGTCGGCGGCACCGTCGAATCTGCGCCTTATGCTTTCGAGCGAGACGCATTTTTTTGCGACTATGAACGAAAGCAGAGGGTCGCCGCCGCCCGATGTGATCCCCGGGGCGGGGGAAAAATACTCCCTTATGCCCGGGATCGCGTAGGTCGGGGCCATGACCCTCGCCGCGTCTCCGAAAGAACAGAAAAATCTGTCCTTCATATATTCGCACAGGCCGAGCATGTGCGGCGGGACGTTCACTCCCGTCGCCGACAGGACGGTTTTTAGCCCTTCGCGCCCCGTTCCGGGGACAAGCTCGCGCACAACGGCGTATTTCTTGCGGTTCCCGCTGCCGAACGGAACGACGAGGATATCGCCCGCCGAGACTTTTCCTTCAAGCCCGGCGGGTATTTTATAATCGTAATCCCTGTCCGCCTGATAGGGGAGGTCGATTATCCTTGTCCTCGCAGCGTTTTCAGTCATTCGGGAAAGACCGTCAGTCGTTCGATTCCTCTTCTCTGAAATCGACCGCTATATTGTATTCCTTGGAGGACAGGCGGTCGACGCCGACCCTTATGGGGTTGATGCACGGATCCATCGGATCGCCTATCGCGCGCGCCTCGTCGGCCGCAATCCTTGCGCTTTTCGCCACGGCGATGGCGAGCGCGTATCTGTTATACTTTACACCCTTGTCTGCGTCGATCTTCGAAAGTTCGTCGACGGAGGGGGTTATCATATTGTTTTCTCTTTTTGCGGGCATGATTTTTACCTCTTTTTGTTGTTTTTTGCTTTATTCGTCCGTTCCCCCGGATATTTCGGGGAACATTTTTTCGAGCGTCCCGGACGGCAGGCGCGAGGTGCGGCGCTTTTCGCTCTCGACTATCCCGTCGATTGCGGATACCGCCTCGTCGATCCCTCCGTCGCGGTTTACCACGGCGTAATCGTATTTTGCGGCGAGTCTTATCTCGTGGATGGCTTTGTTCAGCCGGTTGCGAATGTCCTCCGGCGTGTTTGTCCCCCGCCCGACGAGCCGGTTTTTCAGGGTCTCGTAGTCCGGCGGGATTATGAACACCGTGACGGCGTCGGGGCGGATGCGCTTGACGTTCTGCGCCCCCTCGGTCTCTATCTCCAGGATGAGCGTTTTGCCCTCATCGAGCTTTGAAAGCTCCGAGAGCGGAGTGCCGTAATAATTTCCGCAGTATTCGGTATATTCGAGCATCTCGCCCGATTCTATCTTTTTCTCAAATTCTTCGCGCGAGACGAAATGATAGTCCGTCCCGTCGGTCTCGCAAGGCCTCGGTTTTCTCGTCGTAGCCGACACCGAGAAGGCGTATTTTTCGGGATATCTCGAAACGAGCGACGAGTTGACTGTCGATTTGCCGGTGCCCGCCGCTCCCGAAACCACGAGAAGTATCCCCGGCAGGGTGTCACTCGGCGTCATATTCTTCCTCCTGATCCGAGTCGCCCGGCTCTCCGTTGAGCCGGTTTGAGATCGTCTCGGGATATATCGAAGAAAGGATCACGTGGTCGCTGTCGGTGATGATGACCGACCGCGTCTTTCTGCCGCAGGTCACGTCGATGGCGCGGCCCTCCTCCTTCGCGTCCTGTATAAGTCTTTTTATTGGCGAGGTGTCAGCCCCGACGAGCGATATGACTCTGTCGGCGGCAACCATGTTTCCGAAGCCGATATTGATGAACTTCATAAGCGTCACTCCAAATTCTGTATCTGTTCTCTGATTTTTTCAAGCTCGCATTTTGCCGATACGACGACCGAGGCGATCGCCGAGTCGCAGGATTTCGAGCCGATCGTGTTTATCTCCCTGTTCATTTCCTGAACGAGAAAATCAAGTCTGCGGCCTACCGGCTCGTCGGAGCCGAGCGCTGCGCGGAATGCTTCAAAATGGCTCCCCAGCCGCGTGGTCTCCTCGTCCACCGCGATCTTGTCGCAGAAGAGGGCGACCTCTGTGAGGATGCGGTTTTCGTCCGCTTTTATATCGAGCTCCCCGAGCGTGCGGCGGAGCCGCTGCTCGAGCTTTTCCCGATACCCCGCCGCGTTCGCCTCGGATTTTGAGGCGATCTCGGCGGCCATCCCGCCGAGGGCGTCGAGCTTTGAGAGGAGATCGGCCTTGAGACGCTCGCCCTCGGCCCTTCCGCTCTCTACGAACGAGTCGAGCGCCGAGCTGATATAGGGAAACAGTTCATCCCACATGCCGTCCTCGTCGTCCGCCGCCTTGACGGACATGAAGACCTGAGGATTCGACGCTATCATGGTCAGGTCGGGCGGGGGAGAGTCCGGACAGTACCGTTCGCGGAGCTGATTCAGGGCGGCGACGTAGGTGTCGGCGTATTCCGTGTCGACGGACGCCGTCACGCCCTTGGTCCCCCTGTCCTCGACAGATACGAAGACGTCGACCTTGCCGCGGCTTATCCCGCGTGACGAAACGAGCTCAATGACGTTTTGTTCAAGGAAAGAGAGCTGTCTCGGGAGCTTGACCGTGCAGTCGAGAAAACGGTTGTTGACGGATTTTATCTCGCAAACGTAGAATCTCCCGCCCGTCTGTCCCGTCGCTCTTCCGAAAGCCGTCATTGATCTCATGAAAATCACCGCCTGAAACGTTTCGGACGAATAATCGCCCTTTTAATCATCATATTATATCACGAAATAATTATAAAATCAATACTGCAAATCAAAAAACCGGACGCTTTCGCGCCCGGTAAGGGATAAACTCTTATTACTTGATCTCGACGGTAGCGCCGGCTGCCTCGATCTGCTTCTTGAGGGCCTCGGCGTCTTCCTTGGAGATGCCTTCCTTGATGGCCTTAGGAGCGGCCTCAACGAGGTCCTTCGCGTCCTTAAGTCCGAGTCCGGTGATCTCACGGACGACCTTGATGACGTCGAGCTTCTTCGCTCCGAAGGAGGCGAGGATAACGTCGAATTCGGTCTTTTCTTCCTCGGCTGCCGCTGCGGGAGCTGCGCCGCCTGCTACTGCTACGGGTGCGGCGGTGACGCCGAACGCCTCTTCAAGTCCCTTTACGAGATCGTTCATCTCGAGTATGGTCAGACCCTTGATCTCTTCAAGGAGTGCGAGTGTTTTTTCGCTTGCCATTGTAATTTCCTCACTTTAATAGTATAATAATTTCCGCGGGGCTTTGCCCGCCCGCCGGGCTTCGGCTCATTCGGCCGGTGTTTCCGCGGTCTCGGCCGGCGTTTCCGGCTCTGCCGCTGCTTCCTCGGCGGGTGCTTCGCCGCTCTTGTCGATTATCGCCTGGAGGGCGTAAGCGAGCTTGTAGAGCGGGTTCTGCATACCGAGCATGATCTTGCAGACGAGGGTCTCTTTGTTCGGGATCGAGGCGAGCTCGAGGACCGCCTTCTGATCGACGACGGCGCCGTCGATAAAGCCGGCTCTGATTTCGAAATCCTTGACCTTGTCGGCATATTCCTTGAGTATCTTCGCGGGGGCGACGGGGTCCTTCTCGCTCGTCGCGAGGGCCGTCATTCCGCCGAGATACTTTTTGAGCTCACCGAACCCCGCGGCTTCGCAGGCACGCTCGGTCATGGTATTTTTGTATACCTTGTACTCGACGCCCGCTTCGCGCAAAGCTTTACGGAGCGCGGTGTCCTGTTCGACGTTGATCCCGGTGTAGGCCACGAGAACTCCCGAGGACGCCGCCTTGATCTTTTCAGTCAGGGCTTCGGTCGCCGCTTTCTTTTGCTCAAGAATAAGTGCGCTTGGCATGATGTCATACCTCCTTGTATTGATGGAGGGCAAAAAAATTGCCCGCAGGCAAAACGCCTCGGACATGCGAAAAGCAGAACGCTTGATATCGTATGTTAACCTCGGCAGGATTTACCTTGTACCTGCTGTCTTAAGTTGACGGCATATTATACCACCGCGAAACGGCTTTGTCAAGTTCTTTTGCGCGAAAAAAATACGCATATGAGACTTCTTTGCTCTAATAAGTGACAAAAAATAATTTTTTTCGCGTCTTGACACGCCGGTCATTTCGTGGTATAATACTAACGCCTACCAAACAGGTAGGAGAAAGAAGCGAATAAAATGAGACGAAACGGCCTTTCCCGGGCCCGGCGCGCCGGTCTTCGATGTCGGCGGCACGTCACGCGTCCGGAAACATAAATCTATATTCGAATAAACTCAGAAACAAGGAGAAAAAATCAATGTCAAATATATACGGCTCAGCCGATCAGCTCATAGGCGGTACGCCTCTGCTTGAACTCACACACATAGAAAAAGAATATGACCTCGCGGCGCGGCTCGTGGCCAAGCTCGAGTATTTCAACCCCGCCGGATCCGTCAAGGACAGAATAGCGAAGGCGATGCTCGACGACGCCGAGCAGAGCGGCAAACTCACTCCAGACAGCGTCATAATCGAGCCGACGAGCGGCAACACCGGCATAGGCCTCGCCTCTGTCGCCGCCGCGCGCGGATACCGCATAATACTGACTATGCCCGAGACCATGTCGGTCGAGCGCCGTCAGATGCTGAAGGCTTTCGGCGCGGAAATCGTTCTCACCGAGGGCGCAAAGGGTATGAAGGGCGCGATCGAAAAGGCGAATGAGCTCGCCGCGGAGATCCCCGGCGCGTTTATCCCCTCTCAGTTTTCAAACCCCGCCAACCCGAAGGCGCATTACGAAACGACCGGCCCCGAGATCTGGAACGACACGGACGGAAAGGTCGATTTCTTCGTCGCCGGCGTCGGCACGGGCGGAACCGTGACGGGCACGGGCAGATATCTGAAAGAGAAAAATCCGGACGTTAAGGTCGCGGCGGTCGAGCCGGCGACGTCGCCGGTGCTGTCGACCGGCGTTGCAGGACCGCACAAGATACAGGGGATCGGCGCGGGCTTTGTACCCGACGTCCTCGACACAGGTATTTACGACGAGATAATCACGGTCTCAAACGAAGACGCCTTCGCGACAGGCAAACTCATCGGCCGCAAAGAGGGCGTGCTCGTCGGGATCTCGTCCGGCGCCGCCGCCTTTGCCGCGATAAAAATTGCGTCGCGTCCCGAGAACGCCGGCAAGACCGTCGTCGTCCTTCTCCCCGACACGGGAGACAGGTATCTGTCGACCCCGCTTTTTGAAGACTGAACTAAACGCCTTTTCTCCGCTCCCGTCTTCGGGAGCGGTTTTTGTTTTTTCCGGACGAAGACCTTTCCGGCGTTGCTTTTTTTTCGGTTATATGATATAATAAACTGTTAAATGATATTTTGGAGGAGAGTTTATCCGTGAAAAGGGATCTGCCGCGGCTGACGGTCACGGCGAAGGCGGCGCGGAGCGCGTCCGGCGGGCATCCGTGGATATACGGAACGGAAGTCGTTTCTGACGAAGGCGGCTGGTCCGGCGGCGACGTCGTCGACGTTTTCAGCGAAAAAGGCAAATATCTCGGCTCGGGCTTTGTCAACGGCGCGTCGAAAATACGCGTTCGGCTCATTTCGTGCAACGCGAACGACAGGTTTGACGATGATTTTTTCAGACGCAGGGTGTCCCACGCTCTCGATTACAGGCGGACCGTCATGGGCGGCGCCTTCGACTGCTGCCGGCTCGTATTCGGCGAGGCAGACAGGTTCCCCGGGATGACCGTCGACCGGTTCGGGGACGTGCTCTCCGTACAGACGCTGTGTCTCGGGGTCGATATGAGAAAGGACCTGATCCTCGGGCTCATCCTCGACGACCTCAGGAGTTCCGGCGACGTGATAAACACGGTATATCTGAGAAACGATTCCCCCGTGAGGGCGCTCGAGGGGCTTGCCGCGGAAACGGGGTTTTATAAAGCCGACGGCCTTTGCGAAACCGACGGCAGAACGGTGGTCATCGAAAACGGGCTCAGATTCGCGGTCGATTACGCCGCGGGGCAGAAAACGGGTTTTTTCCTTGATCAGAAATTCAACCGCGCGGCGGTCGGCGGGTTATGCCGGGGCAAAAAGGTGCTCGACTGTTTCACCCACACGGGCGGCTTCGCCCTCAACTGCGTAAAGGGCGGGGCGGAGCGCGTGACCGCGGTCGACGTCTCGGAGAGTGCCTGCGGGGTGGCTCGCGAAAACGCCGCGATGAACGGCATGGACGACAGGGTTGACGTCGTATGCGCCGACGTCTTTGATTACCTCGAAACGGTGCGCAGGGGAGAATACGACCTCATAATCCTCGATCCTCCCGCGTTCACAAAGAGCCGCGACACGGTAAAGAGCGCCGCGCGCGGCTACGGCGAGATCAACGAGCGCGCGATGCGCCTCCTCGGCAGAGGAGGGTACCTCGCGACCTGCTCCTGCTCTCATTTCATGACCGCACCGCTTTTCCGGCAGATGCTCCACGGAGCGGCGGAACGCGCCGGCGTCGGACTACGGCAGGTCGAGGAACGGCGCCAGTCTCCGGACCATCCGATCCTCTGGAACGTCCCGGAGACGGAATATCTCAAATTCTTCATTTTTCAGATCGTATGACACTATCCACGAAAGGCAGGAAACAACATGAACGGTGACGGCTTCAGTTTTGATTTTCCGGCGTTTTTCAGGCGGCTCGGCTCGATCGGAGTGATCGATATAATCGACATTCTGCTCGTCGCAGCGCTGCTTTACGCGGTTTACGCGTTTATAAGAGACAGGCGGGCGGGGCGGCTCGCCGTGGGCATCATCCTGCTCGGCGTGATAATGATAATAAGCAACCTGATCGGATTCAGAACGGTGTCGTATATAATGACGAACTTCTTCCAGATTGGCTTCATCGCTCTCATCGTGGTCTTTCAGCCGGAGCTGCGCTCCGCGCTCGAGAAGGTCGGAGGGGAGCCGCTTCGCGGTCTGCGGAGCATAAGCGACAGGGACGTCACCAAAAACGCCACCGAACGTATGATCGCCGAGCTTTCGTCGGCCTGCGGCGATATGTCAGCCGACAAGACGGGAGCGCTGATCGTGATTGAGAGGACGTCGAATCTCGACAACGTAGTAAAGGGCGGCGTAGAGCTCAATTCCGACCTGACCTCGCCCATGCTGCGGAGCGTTTTCTACAAGGGGACGCCGCTTCATGACGGAGCGGCGATAATCCGCGACAACCGGCTTTACAGGGCGGCCGTGATTCTCCCGCTCTCGACTGACGAAAAGCGGCAGGCGCGCCGTCACGGCACGCGCCATCACGCCGCCCTCGGCATAAGCGAGGAGAGCGACGCCGTCGCGGTCGTGGTTTCGGAGGAGACGGGCGGCATCTCGATCGCGTATTCCGGGAATCTCATCCCGATGAAGGACAGGAACGAGCTCCGTTCAAAGCTCATCGAGCTTCTCGAAACGGGCGTTCAGCACAGAAAAAAGCAGAAAAACGGCAAAGCTTCCCGCAGCGAGGCAAAGGAGGAACAGGCATGAACAACGCGACCTCCGTTAAAAGCGCAAAAACCACGGGCAGAAAGATAGGCGACGTCGCGGCGATAATCGTCTGCATAGCCGCCGCGCTGTTTCTGTGGTATTACGTCACCGACCTCGACGTGACGGTTTATTCGACGACGCTCGGCGGGGTCCCGGTCGAGATAAGAAATGAATCGGGATATTCCGTTCTATCGGGAGACGACGCGACGGTCGACGTGACCGTATCAGGCAAGAGATCGGCAATAAGCAAGATCGAAAAGGGAGACATTACGGCCTTCGTCACCGTCCCCGCGGACGTTGAACCGGGACGTGTGAGATGCACCGTCGAATACGATATGCCGAACAGCGTGACCTTCTCAAACGCGTCGACAGAGGCGGTGTATCTGTACCTCGACAATACCGAGACGGTCTCCGTCCCGGTCAGGGTCAGGGTAACGGACTATCAGGTCGACGACCCGTACGTACTTGATCTCAGCAACATAACGGTCAGCCCGGCGACCGTCTCCGTGACGGGGCCGGCCTCGGTCATTTCGACGATAGACAGGGCGGAGCTCGTCGCCTCCATCGGGCACGTGACGCGCACCGTCACTTATAACGGGACGGTCAGCCTGCTCGACGCCTCCGGCGCCGAGGTCGTCAACGCTTACGTCAGGACGAACGTGACGAACGCCACGGCGTCGATACCCGTGCTTGTGACGAAGCAGGTGCCCGTCAGGGTGAGGTTCACTCAGGGCATATTCAACGAAAGCAACTGCACCGTCACGACAAACCCCGCGTATATTACGGTCAAGGGCGAGGCGGAGCTCGTCGGCAGGGTATCGCTCGTATACGAAATCGACGAAACGACGGTCGAAAACGGCGTGACCGAGAGGACCGTCGCCGTGTCCCTGCCTTCCGGCGTGACGAACGTTGACGAGGTCGAGACTGTGACCATCACCCTCGAGACCACCAACATAAGCTCAAAGCGGATCTCAGCCGAGTTAAGAGTCATAAATCCCGACGGTCTGTCATATACCGATCCGGGCATGGTGCTCATCACCGTGCGCGGCGACGGCGACGCGGTCGAGAGTCTCCAGGCGTACGATATCACGGCGGAGATAAATCTCACCGGCAGGAGCGCGGGCACGGTCGACGTCCCCGTCTCAGTCTCGTTCCTCGACAAGTACGCGGGCAAGGTCTACGTTGTCGGGAGTTATTCCGTTTCGGTGAAGATAACCCAGGGGGACGTGACTCAGTGAAGATAGTCGTACGCAACGTACGCACGCCCGTCGGCGCGACCGACGGCGACGCGTGCGCGGCGGCTCTTAAAAGACTCGTTCCGCACCTTGACGGGAAAAAGAAATATCCGTCGTACGTGTGCAAAAAATCGGTTGACGCCCGCCGCAGGGAGCCGGTCATCGTCCGTTCGGTGATAATAGAGACCGACTGTCCCGTGCCGGAGAGCGCCCTCCGTGCGGCCGACGCGTCGGTCGTCGCTGAGCACGCAGATCCCGTGGAGTCGGCTCCGCAGGGCGACGCCGTCCCGTCCGGAAGGCCGGTCGTCGTCGGCTTCGG
>JAFZCF010000192.1 GCA_017552165.1 Clostridia bacterium | reverse complement strand
TATTCGGCTCGCCGGTAAGCTTGGCGGCGGTGAGATAATCACCCGCAAAGAGGGCGGTCGAGGTGTATTTCCCGATTATTTCATCCGGATCGCTCAGCACGCCCTCGGGGATGGAATCCGTTTTAACGGGGACGACTTCAAGATGATCCGCCGTAATACGAGCGCCCTGCTTTACGTCCTCTGAAAGACGAATGACCTCGCTCGTATCAGAGGACAGTCTGTTGACGATCGGCGCGACGAGGAAAGTGACGGCTATTGCCGCGACCATACAGATCACGCCGATGACTGTTCTGTTTTTCATAATCGTTTCCTCCTATATCGTGAAAAAATATGCCGCCGTGTATCCGGCGGCAAGATACGGGATCATGGGGAATCCCTTCTTTTTGTCTATTTTGAAGACGTTGACGGCGACTGCCAGTATCATTGCGGCGATCAGTCCGAGAACTCCCCGGCTGAGACCCAGCAGAAACGAGCAAGCCGCCGCGATTTTGACGTCCGCTCCTCCCACGAACGATCGGGTAACGATCATCGTGACGAGCATCAGACCTCCGGTAAACAACGCTGAAAAAAGCATATTCGGAAGTGACGACAGATCTGTTCCGATGAAAGCTGCAATCAAGATCATAACGTGCAGATAATCGTCACACTCCCGTTCCTTAATATCCGCATAGGAGGAGAACGTGAGGATGAGAGACAAGAGAATACCCTTGACCGTGATTGCAGAACATCCAAAAAAACAGATCAGCGCCGCCGTGACAAGCGCGGTGATACCCGCGAAGCAGAGCGCCGTTTTCTTTTTGTTCCCCGAATACCTTCCGGACGCAAAGCGCGCGACAAAGAGCGCGGCGATCACCGCGGAAACGATGATCAGAGAGGCGCAGAGTATATATCCGAACGCCTCCGCCGGATCGACAGAAGCGAAGTCCGGGAAGCGGGGAATGAGGGGTCGGATCATCATTGAAGTCATATATCACACCTTACTTCTTTTTCCTTTTCAGAACGAAGAAGGCGGCGAGGCATCCCGCGGCGATAACGCCGCAGACAATTATCGGGACGACGCTCGCAACCTTACACTCCGCGTAGAGTTCCGTTTCCTTGCTCATATCGGAAAGATCGAAAGTGATCTTCTTCCCTTCGACCTTCCCGTTCATATACGTCCTTATACTCGCGGGCATCTCGACGGTTATGCCGATCCTGAAAATATCGCTCACGTCATATCCCTGAATCTGTCCTCCGATTTTGTTCACGACGGCGCGGAAGATATATTTCGAGCCGTCTTTTTCGACAGACACGGACTTGAAGATACGCCCGTCCTCATTCGTTTCGACCTCTTCCTCTTCGGGATCGGTAAGGATCAGGTCGTCCGAAAAGCCGTCGAAGTTGACCGGTTCGTCGACCGATTCCTCAGTCTGTTCCGTATCGCCCGCCGCGTCCCCGAGATCGCCGACGTCGTAGGTCATCTCGGAAAGAACCTTTTCGATCTCCTCGAACGAGCCGTACTCTTTGACCTCGGTACAGGCAACATACGTTTTGCCGTCGATCTCGACCTCTTCGGTTTCCTTACCGTCAAAGGGATTGCGACCGCTCATCAGTTCCTCGACGAGATCTTTCCTCACACCTATCGTGGTAGAGACGCTTCCGGTCCCATCCTTGTTCAGCTTTACGCTGAGATCTTCATACGCGCATCCCGTGAGAAAAAGCGCCGGCGTTAAGGCGGCGAGCAAAATGGCAATGATCTTTTTCATTCAAACCTCCTGTGATTTTAAGTGATCCGGGGCGGAGTTTTTTCTCCGCCCCGGTCTTTGACATGTTTGGAAACTGTTTT
>JAFZCF010000191.1 GCA_017552165.1 Clostridia bacterium | reverse complement strand
GATCTTTATTTCATGATGAGAAGTCTCGAAATGATTATCGACGGAACGATCCAGATGAGCTGGTAGAGAGCAGCTATCATCGAGTGGATCGACGAGACGCTTCCGAAAATTGCGACGGCGACGACGGCAAGCAGACCGATCAGCATTGCTATCGCACTGACAACGAGCCCGGACTTTGTCGCGTGTCTCATTTTATCGCAGAGGGTAAAGGTGCGGATCAGCGCCTTTGCCGAGCGTTTGGACACGAGGCCGCTGTCGATCTTGTCGCTAACACCTGCCACGTCGTCGAGCGAACTGTATTTGAGCACCCTGACGGGATATTTGTCAAGCTGGATCTTGCGTCCGAGCATCTCGTCGTCGATGTTCGGGTCTATCGTCTTGATACCTACGCAGATGCCGGACGAGTACATCGCCCTGACGAGCGAAACGAACTCGGGCTCGAGCGCGTATCTGACAAAAATTTTTGAATAAACAACGTCGTCGAGTACGAGGTACATCACCGAGATGCCCTGTTCTTCGAGTTCGCTGTCCTCCTCGGGATCTTCGGGCGGGAATCCGAGCGCTCTGATGTAGTCCGCCTTGCCGAGGTAGATGTGCTTCCCTTCAACTATGGCCTCGACGCCGTTTTTGCCGACCGAGAGGATCTCGGTGTTTTCAGAACGCCCGATGTCGGCTGTCGCGACGTTAAGCACGTCGGAAAGCGGGCCGCCCACGCGGGAATAGATGCTCGCCGTGTAATAGATGACGTTGTCGATACGCCCGTCGTCGCGGCACATCTTGATGGAACGGAGCTTGACGCCGGACGGCGGGAAGACCTCCCTGTCGTCAAAGGATATGCAGGACGCGGCGGTATAGTCGTCCACCGCCGCCTCGCCGATGAAGGCGGAACCGTCAGAAACGGCAATCTTTTCACCTCTGTAGGAGGGGAGACAGAACGAAAGGAACAGCGAGACGGGAAGGGTGAAGCTGAACGCGGTATATCCCGCGGTCACGCCGGCCGTGAAGCCGCCCTGAAGAGCCCGGCGGCGAAGCCTATGATCGCCGCGCCGAGCATTCCGATCATGAAGAAGTCGATAAATCCCTTCATCGAGGGGTACTTTTCGGTCCTCTTCACGAAGCCGTCGACAAACGACGATTTTGAAATGCGGAAGATGTCGGGAGAACTCGGGAGATACTCGTTGAACGCCTGTGTCTCGAGCTCCGCCGAGTCGAGATCAAGACTTTCGAGTACGAACTTGCTTTTTTTCGAGGCTATGATCCCGAAAGACGACGTTTCGCGCATGAGTTCGAACCGTCTTCCGAGGGCGACGCAGAGAATGGATATCGCCGCCGGCAGGAAGTAGATCTTGTAAACGGTTCCCGGAGTGAAGAATATGGCGATCAGCGCGAACAGCACGTTCATGACGAATATGACGGAGAGAAGACTTTCGATCGTCGGCTGACGCTTTTTCAGTGAAACGAAGCCCCTGTACAAATACGGAAGCGTGAAGATAAAACCGAAGAACAGAATCTGAAGCCCGACCATCGTGTGTACAGTCGGATAGTACGCCGGGTCGACGGCCGTGGGAAGGGAACCTCCCATTGCCGTGATGTTCTCATAGAAGAACAGGACGATCGTGACGATTATCGCGCCGAAGATCGAGACGGCGTTTTTGAGATATTTTTTGCGGTATTCGGCGGCGAAGGCCTTGGTGTCGGACGGCGACGAATACTCTGTCGCCTCCTTCGGCTTTTCGGAGGTCATGCGCTCGGCTTCGTTTTCGTTCGCCTCGCGCAGTTTGTCCGCCTCGTCGCGCCCGACCGCGCTGTCGAGCTCCTCGTCGAGCCCGAAGGCGAGCATTATGTTCGTGTCGGTCTCGGACACCGGGGCCTTGACTCCCTCGAGAACGTTCTCGGCGGTATCTTCCGGCACGCCGCCCGGCACGGCCTCGGCGGTATCCTCCGCGGCGGTGTCCGTATCGATGTTTTTGACGGGATAGGCTACCGTGAGCTCGGCCTGCATGTCTGAGGCGGCCTGTTCCGGTTCTTTCTTTTCGTCCTCGTCCGGTGTGTTCGGTATGCTGATGGGGACGATCGGTACCTCGCCGAAAATGTCGTCAAACTCGTCATCGGTCATGCCCTTTGACGAGGATCTGATATATTTTCCGAGATCTTCCACGCGGATCGTCTCGTCTCCGTCTACGGTTTCGGCGGCTGCTTCCGTCGCGTCGCTTTCCGGCTGTTCTTTGACTCCGAGCTGCGGAACGTCGCAGACCTTGCCGTCGACGTTAAGCTCGGAATATGTGTCCTGGTCCGGCGCCTGATAGTCCGTCGGCTGGGCGACGACGCCGTCGAGCTCGGCGGAGTCTATCGTTTCGGTGAAAGGATCCGTCTGCTTTTTGCCGGAGGCGACCTCGTAGTCCTCGTCGGACAGGTACATCCTCATGAGCGCGTCGACGTCGAGACCCTCAACGTTCGATTTCGGCACCGGGCTCTCGTACGAATAGTCGGACAGGGGCTGTTCGAGGGTGTCGGTCATTTCCTTTTTGGCACGCGTGAACTTGTATTTCTTCGCGGATGCGCCCTCATCCGGGGCGTCCTCCCCGATATTCTCCTTGAGCCGTTTGAGCAGCTCGTCGGCAGACAGCCGTTCGTTTTTTTTCTCAGCCATTGCTTGTGCTCCCGTCAGATTTTGTGTGTCTTTGTTTCGCCGCCTCGCACAGTATCACGGCGCCGGCGGCCGTTACGTTCATTGAATTGATGTTCCCGTACATCGGAATGGAAACGGTAAAATCGCTCTTGTCTCTCAGCAGGCGCGAAACTCCGAAGCCTTCGCTGCCGAGTATCAGGACGGCAGGACAGTCAAAGTCGGCGCTGTACACGTCCTCTCCGCCGGCCTCCGCCGCGAATATCCACAGTCCGCGTTCCTTGAGCTCGTCCACCGTCCGCGCGAGGTTTGCCACCATCGCTACGGGGACGTATTCGACGGCTCCGGCAGACGCCTTGCCGACCGAGAACGTCAGCCCCACGGCGCCGTGCTTCGGTATTATCACACCGTGAGCCCCGGTACACTCGGCGGACCTTATCAAGGCCCCGAGATTCTGGGGATCTTCGACCCCGTCGAGCATGAGGATGAGCGGTTTTTCTCCTCTTTCGTCGGCGAGGGATAGGATGTCGTCCACCGTCGAATAGTTCTTTACCGCCGCGGACGCTATCACGCCCTGATGAGCGGCGCCGCCCGACATTTTATCGAGCTTTGCGGTTTCGACCTCCGAAACCGGTATTTTCCGGTTTGCCGCCTCCGCCATGATAACGGTGAGCGAGCCCGTCATCTCCCCGCGCCTGACGTAGATCTTGTTTACGTCCCTTCCGCTTTTGAGGAGCTCGATGACGGCGTTCCTTCCGATGACGAGGGTGTCGCCGCGCTCTTTTTCTTCATTCCGGAAGCGGCCTTCGCGCTCAGCGCCTCTGCCGCCGGTATTTCCTTTGTTGTCGTTATACTTGTTCCTGCGATCCATGTCCTGCGGCGCGGCCGCCGAAAGCGCGGACGCCGATTTCTATAGTCCATAATATTATATCACACTTTTCCCGGTTTGTATAGACCGGAAGCCCCGCGCCGAAAAAAGTTTTTGACTCTTGTCTAACGCATTTACGTTTATTTTACCGCCCTTTTACCGCCGGTTCACACGCGGCAGTTGACAAACCGCGCGCGTAGTGATATAATTTCCCCTGCAATTTATACGGGGGAGTGGCATATGTCGTTTTTCGATGTTCCGTCACGTAAAAAAATCGGTCATATAACCCGCGCGATCGCGGCTGTCGTTGCCGCGCTCGCCGTTTTTTCCGTGCTCTTTTTTGCCGTGAACGCGGAGGAGGAGGAACAGGATCTGCCGGAGACCTTCCAGTGCGGCGAAAATCTCACCTATACCGTCGAGGACGGAATCCTTTCGCTGTCGGGAGAGGGCGGGATGACCCTGCCCGAGGAGGGCGCTCCCTGGGCCGAGCTGTTCGACAGTATAACCTCGGTTGTCATAAACGAAGGCGTGACGTCAGTCTCCGCCGACGCTTTTCTGAATTTCACGCTCAATGAGATAACCCTGCCGGACAGCGTCGTTTCGATAGGCGAGCACGCTTTCGGCTACAGTCTTGTTGACGAAATATACACGAAGACCTGCGAGCCGACCGTCATCGGCAGCGTCGGATCGTACTCCGAGACCTGGGCGGCGGAGAACGGATTTGATTTCCCCGCCTCAAAGGTCGTCCTCCCGGAGGGCGACGCCGGAGACGTGCACTGGATAATATCCGAGGAGGGAGTCCTCACCCTGAGCGGGAGCGGCTCGATACCCTCCTATTCCGACGGCGCGCAGGCGCCGTGGGCTGAATATTATTCCGAAAAAGACGGTTTCGTCATATCCTTCCTTGTCATTGAGAACGGCGTGACCTCCGTCGGTGACCGCGCGTTCGGCGCTGAAAACGGCATTACGTCGGTTTCGCTCGGGCAGACAGTCTCAACTATCGGCGCCGGCGCGTTTTCCGGATGCGCGGCGCTGACCGAAATATCCTCGACCGGGGTGACGTCCGTCGGAGACGGGGCGTTCAGGGGCTGCGGAGCCCTTGAAACCGTCATCTTCGGTTCCGTATCGCGTTTAGGCGTTTCCTCTTTCGAGGGTTCCGCCGTAAATAACTGCGTTTTCGGCGACAAACTCGCCGAGATACCCGACAGGGCGTTCTTCAGGTGCGCAAACCTTGCGACCATAAACTCCCCTGCGGTCGAACGCACCGGCGTGTCGTCCTTCGAGGGCTGCGTATCTCTGCAGAAATTCGAGAGCGGCTCGCTGACGGTCGTTGGCGACAGGTCCTTTGCGGGATGCCGCGCGCTGACGTCGCAGAACATCGTGGAGGGGCTTTCACATATCGGCGAGTTCGCCTTTTACGACTGCGACGGTTTCACGTCCGTTGCGCTCTCTTCAAAGATAACGTCGCTTCCGACCGGGGTCTTCGAGGGTTGCGACGCTCTTTCGTCCGTAAAACTGACTGATTCCGTCAGGCAGATATGCGAAAGAGCCCTTTCGTCCTGCCCGTCGCTCCGCTCGATCACGCTGTCCAAAAACGTCCGTGAGATCGCCGACAATTCGATAGGGTATTATTATTTCTCAAACGACGACACCTCCGCCGTGGCGTACGCCAAATATCAGGAGTTCGTCATGGAGATAAAGGGTCCGACACCGTCCGAGGCCAAGCGGTACGCCGAGCTGAACGGTTTCTCGTTCGTATCGACCGGAGACGTTTCCTCCGATGACGGGACGTTCGGCGAAGGTCTCAAATGGTCCGTAAAGCTCCCCGCGGGGCTGCTTACCGTGAGCGGCAGCGGCGTCTGCCCGGACTATGAAAGCACCGACGACGTGCCGTGGGCGCTATATAACGATTACATAAGATCGGTCAACTTCACCGGGGTCAAGAACGTCGGCGCCGAGCTTTTCGACGGAATGAAGGACATAACGTCCGTCAGTCTTCCGGGCTCGGTCAAAACGATAGGCAAAAACGCTTTCAGCGGCACAGGGCTCGGATCAGTGTCGCTCCCCTCGGGTCTGGCCGAGATAGGGGACGGGGCGTTTGAAAACTGCCGCGGGATAACCTCGCTCTCCATCCCTTCGTCGCTCAGGCAGATAGGTGTCGGCGCTTTCAAGGGAACGGGGATACGCTCGGTTTACGTGCCCGATACCGTGGAGTTCATCGGCGACGAGGCGCTCGGCTACAACGCGCTCGGGGCGGTCGTGAACAATTTCCTGATGAAGGGCGCCTCCGAGTCCATAGCGCAGAACTATGCGGAGGAAAACGGCATAACCTTCAGGGTGGACGGTTACGTCACGCTCACCGACCCGGCCTCAGGCGCCGAGATCGTTCTCGTCGGCTCGGAGGATGAACCGTATTCATTCAGCGTTTCGCTTTCGTCAAACACTCTCGAGCCGGACGTGTTCCTCGCTTCGGGAGAATACGGGCTGATCTATACTCCCACGCTGACGCTCGACGGCGCTCCCGTCAGGATAGACGGCAGCGCGACGATCCGTCTCCCGATCCCCGACGGCGTAAAGCATCTTACGGCTCATTTGTACAGCAAGTCGTCGGACGGTCTTTTCGATCCCGTGACGTTCGAGATCGAGGATAACAAATTCGTATATTCCGTCACGTCTGTTTTTGATCTGATACTCACGAACACGGATCTTTCTGTACTTTATCCCGTAAGCGTCAGGAACTGCTATGAAAACGGCGACGACGTCACCGAGGAATACGTGGTTTACGCGACGAACGGCGCAAAATATCTGATAAACGCCCTGACGGTCGACGGCTACACGCCGGACAACCCCTCCGCCGAGGGCACGATAGACGGCGCCGGTGCGGACGTGCTCTTCGTGTACTACAAGGCGGTCGCCACGTCGGAGCGTGAAACGGAGCCGGCCGACACGACGGAGAGACAGTCGGAACAGCCGAAGCACGTCGACGCGCTTCTCATAACCGAGATAATTCTCGCGGTTCTGCTCGTCGCGGTCCTCATCCTTCTCGTCGCGCTCCTCATAAGAAGAAAGCACATCAACGACGTCGAGGAGGCGTCAAAACGCAGATTCACCGCCGCCGACGCCTTCGGGGACACGATAGTCGTCCCGCACGCGAACGACGGAGGTCTCGACATTGCGGCCCTTTTCGCCGAAATCGAAAACGACGCCCGGTCGGACGGAGAAGCCGACGGAGGGGCTGAGCCCGAAAAAGCGCCCGTATCCGAGGCGGACAAGCCCGGCGCGCCCGAGGTCCTTCAGCCGGTCTTCGAGGCGCCGCGAAAGGCGGAGCTCTACGGCGCTTCAGTATCAAAGGTCCCGTTAAGGGTAATCAAAAAACGGTTCCGCGGTAAAATGCGTCCCGCCGCGAGAAAAACCATATCCTCAAAGAAAGCGGAAAGTGATATCTCATGAAAGAATACACGGTTAAGGTCGCCGATTCTCCCGAAAAAGCAAGATTTGCCCGTCTCGCGCGCATCCGCGAATACGCATGGGGAGGGAGATACAGGCCGAGGGCCAACGGACGGCTTTTGTACGTTCCCGGAGACGGATTCTACGCCCATCTGACGGCTTACGAAAAGGATCCGAGAGCAACGTACGTCAACGATATGGATCCCGTTTACCGCGACAGCTGTCTTGAGTTTTTCGCGGAATATAAGCCCGGATACGGCTACATAAACTGCGAGGTGAACGCAAACGGCGCGATACTGTCAGCCTACGGGTTCAACAGAGAAGAGCGCACGCCTCTGAACGAGATATGCGGAAAATTCCCCGACGTCACGATCAAGAGATATCCCGATCGCTGGACGGCTATCGTCCGCGTCGGGGACGAAATACTGAGGACCGTTTACGGCGATATCGCTTTCGGTCCCGGGAGCGTTATACGCGGGAACTTCTATAAATGCGGAGACGACTGCGCCGAGGCGCATTACGGCGCCTATTCGCGCATCGAATACGCTTATCCGAACTTCCATATCCCGGATCAGTTCGCCGTCATGCGGCTCGTCTGACGTCGCGTCTCAGCTCAAACGAATATCGGAACCGCGCCGTTTTCGGCGCGGTTTTTCATCTCGTATACCGTTGACAAAAACAGGCAAAAATGATATAATCAAAACACGGTTTATGACTTTTTTCGCAAACGGAGAGGGCAAAACCGGCTCCGTTTCACAGCGAAGGATTACCGGGAGGACAAACAAAATGAGTTCCTATGTTATGAATGACAAAAAAACGTTTCTGGCGGCGGTTTGCCTTTTTCTTGCGTGCGCCGCGGTGATCAATCTCGCTGGCTGCGCCATAAGGGTACGGGCAACGGAAGATCTGATGGAGGGCATCTCGGCGGGCGACGTTATATCCCCCGCCGGTGTTGAGCCCGAAAGCGCCGGCAAGGCGGCGGATTTTGCCGTCAGACTGTTCAGGCAAAGCAATGAGAACGGTAAAAACACCCTCGTTTCCCCACTTTCCGTCCTTGCCGTCCTCTCTATGACGGCAAACGGCGCCGCGGGCGAGACGAAAGCGGAAATGGAAAAAGTCCTCGGGATGGACGTCGGTGAGCTTAACGTTTTCTTCCGTTCGTATATGAATACCCTCGGCAAGGACGAAAAGAACAAGCTCAGCCTCGCTAACTCGATATGGTTCAAGGCCGACGATAATTTTTCCGTCAGGCGAGATTTCCTTCAGACAAACGCAGATTATTACGGCGCGGGCGCGTACAAAGCCCCGTTTGACAAATCGACTCTTAACGATATCAATGACTGGGTAAATGACAGGACGGACGGGATGATCCCCGAGGTTCTCGACGCTATTCCCGAAAACGCCATCATGTATCTGATAAACGCCCTCGCCTTCGATGCCGAATGGGAGGAGATCTACACAAAGGAAAATCAGATCAGGGAAGGGCAGTTTACGCTCGAGGACGGCACGGAGCAGACCGTCGAGCTGATGCACTCGACCGAGGCCGCGTATCTCGAAGACGGGAACGCCACGGGATTCATCAAATACTACGCGGGACGGCGGTACGCTTTCGCCGCGCTGCTCCCGAACGAAGGCGTCACGGTGAGCGATTATGTCGGATCTCTCGACGGGAAGGCGCTCCGCGACATGCTTTCCTCGCCGGAGGAGGTGTCAGTCGACGTCATGCTCCCCAAATTTGAGACGGAATACAATACCGAGATGTCTGACGTGCTGATACGCATGGGCATGCCGACGGCGTTTGACGGATCAGGGGCGGATTTCTCCCTCATCGGATCGTATCGCGATGCGAATATCTTTATCAGCCGCGTGATACACAAGACCTTTGTTTCGGTCGGTGAAAAGGGGACCCGGGCAGGGGCGGCTACGGTCGTCGAAATGGCTAAAAACGGCGGCGCTTTCACCGAAAAATCCGTTATTCTCGACAGACCGTTCGTTTATATGCTCATAGACACCGAGACGAACATCCCGTTCTTCATCGGAACGATGATGAACCCGGCGAAGTGACGCTTTGAAAAATGAGCCGGGCATCGCGGCGCGATACGGCTCGTGCCTGACAAACAAACCGATACAAAAAGCAGACTGATTATGACATCAGTCTGCTTTGCTTTTTACATGATTATTTACTTATGGATATCGCGCACGATCCGGCGGTGAAGCTTATATCGACGTGATATCCGTCGCCGTCGTCCGCCGAGAAAGTATAAATCGCAACGCCGAAAACGCTCTGTTCAGTTTCGTCGATATCGATTTTGAAACCCGCTTCCTTTACCTTTGCGGCGTACGCTTTTACGTCTTCAAGCTTCGCCGACTGTGAAACAGCCGAAAAACCGTCTTCATCGGGAGTGGACATAAAGATCACGAAGTTCGGAGCGGGGACGCGCCGGGTATATTCGTTGTCCGGCCATTTCCCTTCGTTCTGAGAGACAGCCCCGCCGTCACCCGTCGTTTCGGACGGCAGCGGGAAAGCCGGCTCTTCGGTTCGTATAAGCGGCGGGTCGTCCTCGTCGTCGGTATATCCGATACTCACCCACCCGCAAGAGGCGAGCAGTAAGACCGTTATCAATGAAAGCAGCAGCGCCGTGAAGGCGGCTGAACGTCCGTTCATGTTTTCCTCCGTTCTGATCAGCTGAATCTGATCGTTATCACGGGATCGCTGTCAAGCGGCGCGAGCACGTCCCCGGGATCCATGCCGTAGGTTTCGTCCGATTCGACCGATTCCACTCTGCCGTTATCGCTGTATACCTTTGAAAAGGTTTTCATACGCACCGAGTCGATGCTGTTTCCCGTCACGACGGCTTCGGTTATTCCGTGAGAGCCGAGCGCCGCGTATCTCTCGTTGTGCCATTCAAAACTCCGGTCAAACGAAAACGTTATCTCTTTGTCGTTTGAGAGACTGCCCACGACGTTCGGTTTGACCGTTCCCTCGGTCCCGGCGATATAGAAGGTGAGCTGACCCTGCGACTCGCATCTGAGGGCCGTTTTGCCACCCGTATCGGATGTCTTTGTGTATCCTCCCGTCGTGTATATGGGAGTGATCACGGGCTTCAGTCCCGACGTTTTTTCGGTATTGTTTTCAACCTGTGAAAAGTCGACGGCCGAGAACTCCAGCCACAGCGTCCCGGAATACGTGCCTTCAGCGCCCTTTCCGCTGTTTGTGAGCGTTCCGCTGATCTCGCAGCTCATTATATTTCCGGGAATGCCCCAGAACGTGCAGTTGTAGGTACGGTAGTTCTTTCTTTTGTCAAACCTGATCTTCCAGGTGCTCCCCTCGTCTCTGCTTTCGGCAAGATCAGAGGCGCGGCGGCTGCACGCGGCGTAGAAGTCGTTGATTATCGCGAGATTTTCTTCAAGAAGCTCGAGATATTCGTCAAAACGCTTGCTTCCGTCAAGCCAGCTGTTCGCGACGAGCGCGGTGTTGACGAGCTGACCGAGCATCGGAATCTTGCCGACGGCGTTCCCCGTGGCCTTTGCAACGCGCCCGACCCTGCCGCCGGCCTTCGCGGCGGCTTTGAGGCCGGCCTTGGCGGCATCTTCCGCCGCTGCCTTTTTGGCCGAAAAAGCGGCAGGATTGAGATCGTCGTGGACGACGTAATCGTAATAATCGCCTACGCTGAAGGCCGTGCCGGGTATCTGCAGATATGAGAGGAGCCCTTCGGCCACCTGGTCTCCCCAGTAGAGCTTCGCGTCGCTCTGGACGCGTTCCGCGATCTTCCTGACGAGCGCGACGCGCTCGGCGGTGAGTCCTTTTTCACTGAGCGTCTGATTGATTATAGCGTTCAACTCTTCCATCGTGATCCCGATCTCGCCGATGAGTTCTCCGCTGAACGTCAGGTTTCCGAGTTTCAGCTCAACGGGATAGTTTCTCTTGCCGCCGTCCGCCTTCTGCGTTATGCGGCTGTAATCAATGCCGACAATCTCGCCCCCGCCGGAGGCTCCGCCTTCCGCCGACGCCGGAAGGATGGGAAGGGAAGGGATTATCGCGAGCGCAAGCGCGAGCAGTACCGAAATGATTTTGTTGATCTTCTTCATCACGGCGCCTCCTTTTCGATCGCTTCGAGCATCGCGCCCTTTATCTCCGAAAGTTTTGCGTTTTCGGGGAATATCGCCGTCGCCTCGTCTATGTACTCTCCGGCGAGCACGAAATCCTCGGCGCATATCGCGCAGAACGCGGCGTTCTGCCATACCAGCTCGTCAAACGGATTTATCCTGAGCGCCTGTTTCGCGTAATGGAGGGCCGAGATGTTGTCCGAGTTTTTCACGCTTTCGGAAGACAGGGCGATAAGATATTCCGTGTCGAACATCGCGCGGTCCCATTCGCTTCCCGTCAGAAACGGAGAGTAAACCGAGTATATCGATTCTTCGACTTCGCGCAGAGAATCGCGCAGTTTGTAGAGTTTCGCGGCGTCCATTTTCTTCAGATAGTAGAAATCAAGCCCCTCGTCGGGGAAGGCCGGCATCACGGATGCCCAGGCGTAGGCCTCTATCGCCTCGTCGCGTTTGCCTTGTACTTCGTACACGAGGCCTTCGAAATAACTCGGGTACGGGGAGGAGTAGTTTATCTCTGCGATCACGGAAAAGCCGCTGTATCTGCTTCCCGACGTAAACGACGCGAGGGTGTCCCCCTCGCCTTTCAGCCAGAGGATATATTCAACGGCGTACCGGAAGGCGCTGACCGACGCCCCGGCGAAGGAATAATAATATTCGCTGTTGACCGGCATATCCATTCCGGCGGTTTTGTCGCCCCGCTCCTTTATCTCCTTCATGATTTTTATAAAAGCGGTGTACGACGTTCCGTCGCCGACGATTGGGTCGTCACGCTCTGTCCCGAGCGATCCGATCGTTGAAATGATACTGCACGAGCAAAGCTGCAGGATGAACAGCAGCGCTGCGAGCAGGATCAGGACTTTCTTTTTCAAACGGCATCCCTCCTTCGGAAAAATGACTGTCGGGAAGGATATCCGTCCCGGCGGCATGCGATAAGGCAATCAAATCAAAAAGTATTATACAGTTTTGCGCGGTTTTTGTCAACGGAAACGCTGAAAAAAGCTCCCCGCCGGTATACGGCGGGGAGCGAAGGATATCACGCCTTATTATTTTACGAGACTTGCGATCTCCTCGGCAAAGTTGTCTTCTCTCTTCTGGATTCCTTCACCTTTTTCGAAGCGATAGAACTGAACGAGCTTGATCGGCTTGCCGACCTGCTTGGCGACGGACTCGACGTACTTGCCTACGGTCATGGATTCTTCCTTGACGTAGGCCTGCTCGGAGAGGCAGACGAGAGTGTAGAACTTTTTCAGCATCCCCTCTGCCATTTTCGCGATGATCGCGTCGGGCTTGGAGGCGTTCTTCGGGTCGTTCTTGATCTTGACGGAGTTGATCTCGGTCTCTTCCTTGATGACGGAGGCGGGAACCGCGGGGATATCGACGTACTGGCAGTTCATCGCGGCGACCTGAAGAGCAACGTTCTTCGACATCTCGGCAAATGCCTCGCCGGCCGCCGTCTCGTCGTCGGTGTCGAACTGTACGATAACGCCGGTCTGTCCGTGGCCGTGGATGTAGGTGTTGAGCTGACCCTCGGCAACGAGGAAGCGGCGGATGGAGATGTTCTCCTTGATCGTCGCGATCATCTGAACGAGAGTTTCGTCGACCGTGCTTTCGCCGCCGTCGAACTTGCTCGCTTTGAGCTCCTCAAGGGTGGACGGTCTGAGCGACAGGATGGTGCGGAGAAGACCCTTCACGAACTGAAGGAACGTGTCGTTCTTCGCGACAAAGTCGGTCTCTGCGTTGACTTCGATCATCGCGGCGACCTTGCCGTCGTCGCTTCTCATGATGTCAACGACGCCCTCTGCGGCCACGCGGTCGGCCTTTTTTGCCGCGGTGGCGAGTCCCTTTTCGCGGAGAATCTTTACCGCCGCGTCAAAATCGCCTTCCGCCTCGACAAGCGCCTTTTTGCATTCCATAAGACCGCATCCGGTCTTTGCGCGGAGATCCGCGACCTGTTTTGCTGTGATCTGTGCCATTATATTATTCCTCCGCTGCTGCTTCCGGTTCGGACTCGGCTGCTGCCGGCTCTGCGGCTGCGTCCTCGATCTGCTCGCCCTGTTTGCCCTCGATGACCGCGTTGGCGATGAGGGAGGTCAGGAGTCTGATCGCGCGGATGGCGTCGTCGTTGCCGGGTATGATGTAATCGGCGTCGTCGGGATCGCAGTTGGTGTCGACTATACCCACGACCGGGATGCCGAGCTTCTTGGCTTCCGCGACTGCGTTGTGCTCGTTCTTGGTGTCCACGACGTAGATCGCGTCGGGGAGTTTCTCCATCTTTCTGATACCGCCGTAGGACTTTTCAAGGTCATTCATTTCCTTGAGAAGAGCCGCGACTTCCTTCTTGGTGAGAGCATCGAAAACGCCCTCGTCGCGCATGGCGTAAAGCGCGTTGAGTCTCGCAATGGACTTTTTGATGGTCTTGAAGTTCGTGAGCATTCCGCCCGGCCACCTCATGTTGACGTAGAACATACCGCAGCGCTCCGCCTCTTCCTTGATGGCGTCGGCGGCCTGTTTCTTCGTTCCGACGAAGAGAATGTTGCCGTTGCCGGAGGAGAGCTCTCTTACGTAGTCATACGCTTCGTCAAATTTCTTGACTGTCTTCTGGAGGTCGACGATGTGGATGCCGCCTCTTTCGGTGAAGATGTATTCCGACATTTTCGGGTTCCATCTTCTTGTGTGGTGTCCGAAATGGACGCCTGCTTCAAGCAGCTGCTTGACTGATACTACTGACATTTTTGTCATCCTTTCTTCGGTTCTGCCTCCATGACGGAAAAAGTATAGTTCACCGAAGTGCCGCCGTGTGCGTATTAAACCAGCGTGAAATTATATCAAACCGTATTTATTTTGTCAATACGCTGGCCATAATTTACAGTTTGTTAACAACTTACACGCCGTAGCGGTATTCCTTTTCTTCTTTTTCGTCAGGGATCAGGCCGAACGATTCTATAACGATATCGGCGACTTTATCCGGGGGAAGATCGGTGTTGTCGATCTTGATGTGATTTTTGAACCACGTTTCCCCCTCCGCCGAGTTCAGGCGGTGGTTTTCCGCGTCTTCGATGAGATTCGCTCTGCTCCACGAAACGTCCCGCTTTGACGCTTTGCGTTCCATTCTGTGCGGAGTTTCGTTCCTAGCCAGTCTGGTTTCGAAATCGGCGCTCAGTTCGACGAAATAGAACTCCCCGCCGTTTTCGGTGAAAAGCCGGCATAGCCCCGTAAGATAGTCGCGCTCCTCCTGCATATCGAAAGCGCAGACGTATGTGAAGATAAGATCCACGCCGTTTTTCACGGCTATCTCGAACGCTTTTTCTCTGAAAACCGCGTTGAATTCCTTCTGCGAAAGCGTTGCAAAGCCGAATATCCTGTCCGAGATCTCTATACTGTCGTGATTCATCATCATGTTGTAGCGGAGCTTGTCTCTCAGATGCTCCGCCACCGTCATTTTGCCCACGGCCTGCGGGCCGCATACGACGATCAGATTTGCCATTTTATTCTCCCTCCGCGGAGTCACATTCTTTTTTATGAGCGAGATGTATCCCGATATGCCCTATCCCGAGGACCGTCCCCGCTATGAACAGAAACGGATTCTTCCCGTACACGGCGATGAGAAGGACGGCGATGACGGGCAGCGTCGCGCCGGCGACGGGTACGCCCGCGATGCCGCGGTAAAAATCCTTCATGGTTTTTTCGCTGCGGAAGTATCTGATCCAGAATATTTCGTACAGAATCATGCACACAAGCGCCGCCGCGAGCCACAAAAGCCGGAAATCTGCGCCCTGCACGTTGAAATCGCTGAAGATCAGGACAAGGCAGGAAACCGAAACCTCGCCGATACGTTCGAGAATCAGCAGGACTTTATTCTCGTTTTTTGAGTATTTTTCATAATCTTTCGGCTGGTTTTTCGTCCACAGTATGTTCGGGACGAACAGCATGATAAGAAATATCAGCCCGACGTATGAAAATCCGAAGTGCAAGCCGTCACCTCCGCGAGGCCGCGCCGGCCGGACTTTCCGCTCCGTTTTTCCGGAGGATGTCGAGCGTATGGTGCGATGCTCCGATAAGGTCCTGACGTTCGCATATCGTGAAATGATAGTCCATCCAGCTCCCGAACGTTTCGTCGTCCATCGAGTCGACCATTTCTCTGTAATATTTTGTCGCTCCGTCGGAGGCGACGAGCTTGACGCGCGTAACGGGCATTTCCGCGTCGAGCGACGCGATGTCCTCTGTGCGGACAAGGTCGAAAACCTCGCTCGGACAGCTCACGCAGTGCCAGTCGGACGTAAGGAGCCGGCGTTCGGTTATCTCTTTGAGGTGATCCCCGCCGAAGACGTACTGTATCACCGTCGGCTCGTTCATACAGTAGGCGACGAGAATACAGCCGCCCGGTTTCGTCACTCTGACGGCCTCCGAAAGCGCCTGGAGCTTGTCCTCCCGTGTGAACAGATGATACATAGGTCCAAGCAGCATGGTGAGGTCAAAGGTCCCGTCCCGAAGGAACGATAGGTCGAGCGCGTTGCCTTTTATCGTTCTGATCGGCTCCGAGCCGTCAAGCTTTGAGCGGAGCAGCTCGAGATTGTGGTCGACGAGCTCGACCGCCGTCACGTCAAAGCCCTGTTTTGCGAGAGTCACGCTGTATCTGCCCGTCCCAGCGCCAATTTCGAGGATCGAGGGGTCTTTCACTCCGTCAAGGCACTCGCCGATATACTTCATTGTGGTCAGATATTCGACCTGACCGCGCCGCGATGTCAGACGCGAGTCCTCGTCGTAGCTGTTGTAGAAATCTTCGATATAATCCATTTTTCCTCAGTGCTCATTTCTCATTAGAATCGTTCTCTGCGATATCGATCCAGATGCCGGTGTCGTGAAGAGAGGCTCCCTCAACGCTTTTATAAAAACTCTGCGCCTCATCGTTGCCGGCAGTCAGCGCGATCAGCAGACCGACGCCGCGTTCCCTGCACTCGGCTCTCAGCGCGTTTAGCAGTTCCTGCCCGACTTTGTTGTGCCTTTCGCTTTTCAGCACGCAGATCCAGTCGAGATACGCGCCGAAACAGGCCGCGTCGCTCCTGCTGCTTATCAGTGAAGCGTCGATTCTGCCTATCACCTTGCCGTCCCTGACCGCAATGAACGACATGGCTGTATTGAACCGCGGATCGTCAAAACTCCGTTTCAGATGCCCGGCGTACGTATCGTCGGGATCCCAGAAAAAGGTGTCCGGCTCCTGCCTTCGGAGCTCTCGCTCAAACTCAATAACCATCGGGACGTCGTCTTTTTCAAATTTTCTGATGCAGAGTGTGTCCGGCTCAATGATGCTCTGCTTTCTGCTTCTTTTGTATTCGTCCTCCGTCATGGCGTAAACGTAAGTGTCCTTCCATACCGGGTTACCGTTTTCGTCCCTGCGGAAAAAAACGTTCTTCCTGAGATGCGCCTCGCGCCTGAGGCCGGTTTTTTCGAGAAGATTCCGGGAGCTGACGTTCTGCGGGTCGCACTCGGCGTAGATTCTGTGAACTCCTTTGCCGAATTCATGTTCGATAACGGCGGAAAGCGCCTCGAACGCGTAGCCTTTTCGGCGGTAGCTCGCGTTTATGATATATCCGACCTCTTTTGCCCCGAAATCCCTTTTTCCGCAGTAAACGTTTCCGATGACTTTGCCGGTTCCGGCAAGCTCAACGGCAAAAAACTCGTCCGAGCCGACGCGCTGTCTCATGTGATCGGCGCAGTTTTCATACGTTATTCCGGGATATCCCTCAAACTCGTCGTCACGGAGCTGCGACAGAAACTCATATAGGTCGTCGTAATCCGATTCTCTGAAAGGCCTTAATGTGAGCCGTTCGGTTCTTATCTCATTTTCTTTCATCGTAGTATTCGCCGATCCCGCCGTAGCCGGTTATCATCTTTCCGAGCCGCGTCTTTTCGATAAAACTGTTCAGGCGCTTGCAGAATTCGTCCGGACGCTTTCTCGCGGCGTCGATATATGCGACGCGTATGCGTTTGTACGGTTCCGGAAAACGCCGGTAGTTTTCCCAGACCGACGGATCGCGTTTCAGCTCGTCGATTATATCCTGCGGAAAAACGAACGGCGCGCTGATAATCGGGAGGACGCTTTCCCTGATTTTCGGATGAATTAGGCCGAGGGAGTCCATGCGTATCAGGCGCTCGATATTCGGCCGGGAATAGGCGCTTCCTTTCCGTCTCGGCGTGAAGCGGCGGATATGATGCGTTTCGTCGAGGGTGCCGGCTCTGCCGTCTATCCATCCGAAGCAGAGCGCTTCCTCTACCGCGTCGTTGTACGAGATACCTTTTTCGCCCGACGCTTTCGTCGGGAATACGAACCAAATCTCACGCGAGGACTCGAATCTGTTTTCGAGATACCTCCGCCACTCGGCTCTGTCACAGGTGAAAAACGTCTCCGGCGCGCTCGCGGCGCGCCCGTTTTTGTCGGATTTTTTCATTCTCTTTACTGTTAATCTCAGGTATCCGCGCCGGCCAGCTGAATCTGACTCATTATCGCGCCGATGGGGCCGTCGATAACGAGATCGGCGCCGAGATCCTGTCCCACATTTCCTTTGTTGATGACGACGAGCTTGTGTCCGCGGTAATATCTTACGAGCCCTGCCGCGGGATAAACCGTCAGCGACGTTCCCCCGATTATGAGCATATCCGCCCGTCGGATGTAATTCACGGCCTTCGCAACGACGTTGTCGTCCAGGGCTTCCTCGTAGAGCACCACGTCCGGCTTTATATCGCCGCCGCAGACGCATTTCGGCACGCCTTCCGACCCAGTCACGGCCTCGACGCCGTAGAATCTGCCGCATCGCTCGCAGTAGTTTCGCAGTACGCTGCCGTGCAGTTCGAGCACCTCTTTGCTGCCCGCCTTCTGGTGGAGGCCGTCGATGTTCTGGGTTATGACCGCCCTGAGCTTGCCGGCCTTTTCCCATTCCGCGAGCTTTATATGCGCGGCGTTCGGCAAAGCGTCGAGCGCGAGCATTTTCGCACGGTAAAAGTCATAGAATTCGGCTTTGTGGCTCACGTAGAAGCTGTGGCTCAGGATAGTCTCGGGAGGATACGCAAACTTCTGTCGGTACAGGCCGTCAACGCTCCTGAAATCCGGGATCCCGCTCTCGGTGGAAACTCCCGCTCCGCCGAAGAAAACGATGTTGTCGGAGCCGTCAACAAGCTCTTTTAATTTTGCAATATCGTCACGCACGGTCAATTCCTCCGTTCCGCAGAGATCATTTTTCATGATACGATTTCATCTCCCACATGTCGAGCGAAACGATCTCGGCATCGCCGCCGAGCGCCGAAACGCTGACTCCGCGCCCTTCGGGCGACGGATAAACGCTTTGCAGAAGCGAGCGCTTGCCGTTCACGAACACCTCAAGGATGCATTTGTCGATGAAAACGTCGAGCACGACGTTCTCGCCCTCGGTGAGAGGGACGGCGCAGACTTCGGGCGGGCGTATCGTCCTTGCCCCGTCGCCGGCGAGACCGACGTGAGAAGCGTCGGCCGTAACTATGGTGTTCTGTCCGCTTTCGAGGACCGCGGGGTCCTTGAGATCGGGATTCGTGGTGCCGCCGCTGCGGAAGACAGTGATATTTGCATACTCCTTTGCGTCGGGAGAGCGGAGGACGTTCAGCTCGAGAGCTTTGTGATACCCGATCCTTGCCTCGAGGCGCAGCTCGATACAGTCTCCCGAGAAGCCGTCGGGCAAGAACGTCTCGCCCGCCTTTATCACGCGAGGCGCCGCCTCCGTGCGCCGCCCGCGAAGGGAATGAACGCTTTCGGCGACGTCGATATCAGCTTCATTTTTGCCCGGTCCGGTGAGCTTTATCGTCTCCGGCAGGCTCATAATCGGGAAATAGCTCAGAGAGGGACGGTTCATGTTGAAAATCACGACGGCGCCGCCTTTGCCGTCGGGATAGCAGGACGGCGCGTGGGGGCCGCCTCCCGACCAGTGGCCGCTGCTGAACTTACCGCCACCGAGGACCGTGAACTTTTCGCGTTCCCCGTCAAACTCCCCGATGGCGTAGGCAGAGCCCGAAATGTGGCTGAAATGGATGTAGAGTTTCCTCCCGTCCTCTTTCTCACCTATGTCTATGAAATAAGGACACGAGCCGTCGTCACCGACGCCGCCGTAGTTGTCGTTTTCGATAAACGGATGCCGGTATTCCCAGTTCCGCAGGTCTTCCGAGCGGAGAAGGAAGGTCTGCCGGTGATTGTGTTTTGTCTTTTCGTCGTATTCCGCTCCGCCGCTCAGGATGTAATAGTACTTTCCCTCTTTGAAGATGCAGGGGTCGTAAACGGGGAAGGGAACGGGGTTTCCGTCAGCGTCGCGTTCGGGGATGACGGTGCCGTATTTTTCCCAGTTGAGCAGCAGCGGGTCGCTTGAAACGGCGACGACTATCCCGGAATAAAGCCCGTAATACGCCGCGATGACGCGATCCTCTTCCACGAGGACGGCGCCGGACCAGCACGAGATATCCGGCCCGGGATATATCGCGTCCGGCAGGTCGGTCCAGTGTATGAGGTCATCGCTGACGACGTGTCCCCAGCAAATGGACGATCCCGAGAGCCCGTCGGCGGTGTTTTCCTCGTAGACGTGCTGATAAAACAGATGCCATTTTCCGCGCCAGAAGCAGAGACCGTTCGGGTCGTGGAGATATCCGACCGGCGCGACGAAGTGATATTTCGGGCAGAAGGGATCGCCGGCCAGCTCGGCGCGGTTTTCCCGGTAAATCTCAAGCACGTCGGAGACGTCTAGTTCCTTCAGCTGCTCCGCTTCATCATTCGAAAAAACCGGTTTCGTATCGTTTGTCAAAAATCTGATCCTTTTCATGTTAAATGCCTTTCCGTCCCTGCGTTGACAGTTTCGTTCCTGTTAAAATATTATAACCCCGCACGGCGTAAAAGTCAATCCGAGCGCGGGAGTATGGCGCGCGGGGGACGATTTCACGCGCGCCGCCCGCTTAAACGTCGCCTCCCCGTCAAATCTTGACTTTTTTTCGCTCATGTATTATAATAGCGAAGCTGAGGCAGATCGCGCCGCGGACCGATCCGCCGACAGCGATTCAATTTTCACCGGGGTGTGGCTCAGCTGGTAGAGCGGGTGCTTTGGGAACTAAATACCGCTTCCGCCCCACATCCTCGAAAAACGCCGGAAAACGGCGAAAACGGCCGAAAAACGGTGAATACGAGAGGTTCGAGTCAGAGCAAAAACGGGTTTGACCACTTATCTGACCCCAACCAGAGAAACAATATAATACTTATCGGGGTGTAACTCAGCTGGTAGAGTGCGTGGTTTGGGACCACGATGCCGCACGTTCGAACCGTGTCACTCCGACCAAAAACAGCCGGTATCGGGCAATATTTTACCTGATACCGGCAAATTTTTTACTTCTTCAACGCGGCTTTTTCCG
>JAFZCF010000190.1 GCA_017552165.1 Clostridia bacterium | reverse complement strand
CCGAGATACGAGAATTCTTCGAGCATCTCCTCCGTCGTCCTGAGATACAGTCCCGCATCCCGGTCGGCATCTTGATATTTCATCCCGGCAAGGAGTATCTTTCTGTAGATCTCGTCGTACGGCTCGGAAAAATGAGCGTCGCAGGTAGCGCAGACGGGCTTCCCCGCTTCTTCCGCGATTGATACGAGCTCTTTATTGAGCTGAATTAGATCATCGCGGCCGGAAGCCGTCCCGTTTGCGATGAGATAACCGTTGTTGCTGAGGGGCTGAATCTCGATATAATCATAAAACTCCGCCATTTCAATAAGGTCCGAACGCGACCGGTTTTCGAGCATAGCGGAAAACAGCTGTCCTTCGGAACATGCTGAACCGATTATAAGACCGTCGCGATAACGCGCAAGCTGAGTCTTTGGGATCCTCGGGAATCTTCTGTAATAATCGAGAAATGACTTTGAAACAAGTCTGTAAAGATTTTTCAGACCAGTTTTGTTTTTTACAAGAATTATGATGTGATAAACGGGCAGCCTGAGCACGTCAATCTTTTCAGCCATGACGGAGCTCATAGCGGCGACTGTTTTTATACCGGTCGCGGCAAATTTTTCCGTCATCGCCGCAAATATCAGAGCAAGCATTTCGGCGTCGTCGCTCGCTCTGTGGTGATTGAAATCACCGAGTCCGAAATAAACCGCAAGGTTGTCGAGCTTGTGCTTGCTCAGCTCGGGATTTATATAACGGGACATCGCGACAGTATCCATGTACGTGTTCGCAAAATCGATACCGTTATCCTCGCAGGCCTTTCTGATAAATCCGACGTCAAAAAGCGCGTTGTGGGCAACGAGAATGCGGTCACCGGCAAATCTGAGGAAAGCGCCGACAGCCTCTCTCTGCGAAGGAGCGCCCTCGACGTCGGAGTTTTTTATTCCCGTCAGATTCGTGATATTTTCGGGGATCGGCATCCCGGGATCGACGTACGTGCAGAAAACGTCTGTCATCTTCCCGCCCTTAAAAATCACGGCGCCGATCTCGATGATCCTGTCCCTGTGACTTGAAAGACCCGTTGTCTCGATATCAAAGATGCAGAACTCATCGGTTTCAAAATCAGCGTCCGCATCTCCGTACACGGCGCGGGAGGTGTCGTCGACAAAGTATCCTTCCATCCCGTAAATAACATTTTTCAGAGCGCGGTCGTCGCCTTTCTTCTCAACGAGTTTTTCAAAGGCGACCATTGCTTCCTGATATCCCTGGACGTTTCCGTGATCCGTTATTGCGATCGCGGAGTGACCCCACCGTTCTGCGGTTTTAATTACCTCGTCGGGCGGAATGAGCGCGTCCATCGCGGACATTTTTGTATGCAGGTGAAGTTCAACGCGTTTTCTGCTGCTTTTATCGCTTCGCTTTACGCAGCCGATAACGGCAATTCCAGATACGTTTATCGAAAGTTCACCGTCGTTCTTATCTGCCCTTACCCTGCCCGAAACGGCAAGAGAGAGGTCTGTATTCGCGGAACCGTCCTTCATCAGTCTGTCAAGGAGACGGTTGGCTTCGTTCGTTGAATCAAAGCTTACCCGGCAGAATATCGACGAATCTTCATCAGTGATTGCAAAAGATACCGAAACGCGCTCCGAATTGCGGAATTCCCGCGTTTCGCAAAAGATGAGTTTCCCGAAAACACAGACGTTCAGACCGTTTCTGTCAACGTTTCGGAGCGGAAGCGGATCCGTCAGCTCAAATGGCTCGCCGTATATTGTTTCCGGCGACGAAACGTCAAAGCAGGTATTTCCGCACCTGAAAAGCCCGTCCCCGATTTTCTCGGGAGCAAGCTCGCCCTTGCCGTAAAGCGAGGTCACTCTTTTGAGTTTTATAGCCGGCTCGTTTTTGTCTTCTTTTGCGGCTTCGTTAACAGAATAATTCAGGGGCGGAGGCGGCGCCTCGGAAAGATATTCCTCTTCCCTGCGTCTCATGTCCTCAAAATAATCATCGAACGAAAAATCGAAACCGTCCGGCTGCCTGATCTCGGTTTTTATATCCAAACCGAATTCATCGCGTATTATTTCGGAAAAGCAATCGGCTGTTTTTGCATCGTCGAGCAGCGAAACGCCGCCGTCAGGTATCTTGACGCAGAGCGTGATTTTATCGCCGTTATACGAGTATGTGCAGTCCCTGAAAAACCCGCGGCTGACGGCGCCGCGTCTTTCAAGCTCCTGAAGCGCCGAAGGAATATACTCCTCCGAGAACAGGGCGGGAGGATATGAAGGCACGATCCTGACGTAGTTTATATGGTACGCGTCCCGGATGGAGTTTTCCGTTTCGATAAGAAGCGATTTGCTTATGATCTCATCAAAGCGTATTTTGACTAAAACAGCCCGGTTGTTTTTGTCGACGAGAACGGTATAGTCAAAATTGCCGCGCAGTATTTCCTCCTGCTCCGGCGTGGGAACGAATTTATCGAATTTTTTCAGAAAATCCTTTTCCTGCATCCTCAGATCCTGTT
>JAFZCF010000189.1 GCA_017552165.1 Clostridia bacterium | reverse complement strand
TCAAACGCCGGTTTTTCAACATCGGCGCGGACGCCTTTTCCGCAAAAAACAAAAATGCGCCGCAGGGACGCATTTCCGTATCGTGTGATCAGCGAAGTTTCTTTATGTATCTGACGACCCGGCGTCCGTCGGGCAGCGTGCGCTCGCACTCGAGACGGTATTTTTCCCTCACGAGCGCCTGACGGGCTATGAAGTTCCCTTCCCCCGTTTCGGCGGCGACCGCGTCAAGCAGCTCCGCCCCCGCCTGACGCTCCGCGTATCTCAGGACGGTGGCAAAGCAGCCCTGCCCTCTGTGCGCCCTGTCAAGCACGGCGTTTTTGATCAGCAGAGCCCCGTCGGAGGACTCGAGGCAGAAGCATCCGAGCGGCACGTCGCGGTGGTCGGTGACCGAAAAAAGCAGTCCGCTCCCGGCGAGCGCGGAGAACTCTCCCGGAGCGGGATACCCCTCAGGCCATTCCGTGATCCCGTTATCCGACAGAAAAATATCCGCCTCGACAAATATCTTTTCAAGCGCGGGCGCGTCCTCCTGCATAGCAGGCCTGACGAACAGAGGATAAAACATGACAAAACTCCAAAAAAGTACTTGACAAATCCGTCGCGGAGATATATAATAATCACCGCGCAGGTGTAGTTCAGTGGCAGAATATCAGCTTCCCAAGCTGACTATGCGGGTTCGATTCCCGTCACCTGCTCCAAAATCAACGACCCGCGTGAGCGGGTTTTTGATTTTGTTTTGGCGGATGGAGGGAATCGAATGAGGTGCCGCAAGGCACCGGCGCGATCTCCCGTCACATGAGCGGCAAAGCCGCTCCCGCAAGGCGGCCCCGCCGCCTGTGCTATGCTCCGAAATCAATTACCCGCGTGAGCGGGTTTTTGATTCTCCCCGGCAAGCCGTGCCCTGTGATCGCATCAAAACTCACGACACAGATTTTAGCACATTACGCGGGGTTTGTCAAGAAATCCGCGCCGTGGGCGGCGCGTTCGTTTGTGCCGGCGCATTTAACACAGCGTTCACAGAAAAATGATAAAATAATAAAAGAGCGGCGACTTGACGTGACCGAAAACGGCAAAAAAACTGTTTTTTTTATCGTTCGTAAAGCGTAATGTTAATCCGCGTTGCTTGAAGCAACGGACGCGGACGGGTATAATCCGGATAACAACTCCTGAAAGGTGGTTATCAAAAATGCTGAATGAAAATCTGAGAGCGATCAGGAAATCCAAAGGCCTGTCGCAGGAAGAACTCGCCGCCAAGCTGTACGTGGTCAGGCAGACCGTCTCGAAGTGGGAACAGGGGCTTTCCGTCCCCGACTCGGAAATGCTGATCTCTCTGTCCGAGGCGCTGGAAACCCCCGTGAGCGTCCTGCTCGGGGAGACCGTGACCGAAAAGGAACCGGACGATCTGAAGGTCATTTCGGAAAAACTGGAGATCATCAACCTGCAGCTTGCTCAAAGAAAGCAGTCAAAAAGAAATGCGCTTCACTGGGCTTTCATAATCGTCAGTATAGCCGTACTCGTCACGGCGGGCGTACTGATCGCGCTCGGCAGCCCGTACCTTAACTGGGACTTAAACGATCCGGAAACCGCGGTCGTCGGGACGGCGTATCACGCCTTTGAATTCCTATTTTTCCGCCTCGCGCCGTTTGTTTTCGCCGGCACCGTCGTCGGCGCGGTTTTGACGGGAAGACGCCGCGACTGACGCCCCGATTTGATTGTTTCCGGCCTTGCGAGTATAATAAATTACGGCAACACCGTGAAAACGGTCGCGGTGCGAACAGAAAGAAGTGAAGCAAATATGAAGATATACGATATTTCTCAGGAAGTTTTCGGGTGCGAGGTGTTCCCCGGGGACCCGGCGCCGGAACGCAGGCAGCTGCTTTCCATCGGCGACGGAGCGGTGTGCAATCTGACCGCTTTCTCAATGTGCGCTCACAACGGAACGCACGTTGACGCCCCTTCGCATTTCTGTGACGGCGGGAAAACCGTCGACCGGCTCGATCACGACAGTTTTATCGGGTACGCGTATGTCGCCGAGCGGGAGGGGGACGTCACCGGACGCGACGCCGTGGAAATTCTTTCCGCCGCCCGCGCATCGGATCCCCGCTCCGCGGAAAGGATACTCATAAAAGGCAAGGCAGTCCTCACCGAAGAAGCCGCCGAGGTGTTCGCCAAAGCGGGGATAAAACTGTTCGGGAACGAATCACAGACTGTCGGCCCGGAGGACGCCCCGATGAAGGTACACCTCATAATGCTCGGCGCCGAGATCGTATTGCTCGAGGGCATCAGACTGCGTGACGTGCCCGCCGGCGTGTACCTTCTCTGCGCCGCGCCGCTGAATCTCGGTGGGGCGGAAGGATCGCCCTGCCGCGCTGTGTTGATTGAACTTTAACGTATGAATCGAAATGAGCAGACTGATTTTGTGTCAGTCTGCTCTTTGCGTTTCGCGTATTATGTTTCAGATTTCTGTCACCGTGTCGGAAAGCGGTTTGCGCATGGTGTGCCTCGGAGACGGCTCGGCGTCGCCGGCGGGATAACCCACCGGCATGAGGAGCACCGGCACCTCGTTTTCCGGCAGACCCATTATCTTTTTCGTTTCCGTCGGAGGGAACATGTTGACCCATACGGTTCCGAGACCGAGCTCGGCCGCCCTCAGCATGACGTGAGCCGCCACGATGCTGACGTCCTGAACTCCGGAATGCACACCCTGTTCGAGGGGATTCCTCCATTCGATATTCTCGTCGTACGCGAACAGGAGCACGACCGGGGCGCCGTAATGGCTTGACGTCAATCCACGGATCCTGGCGAGATTTTCTTCTGATTTTATCACGTAAATCCTCTGCGGCTGCTGATTTTTTGCGGTAGGCGCGGCGTTGCCCGCCTCGAGTATTTCGTTAAGCGCGTCCTCCCCTATCGGTCGTGGATCGAATTTTCTGACCGAATATCTTTCTTTTGCAAGCTTCGAAAAATCCATTTCAGTTACCTTCTTAACTCTGTTTTCAGGCATTCCTGCAAAATTATACCTTTAAACGCTCAAAAAGTCAATCCAACTGGGAAAAATGAAAAAAGGCCGCGGAAAAAGCCGCGATGAAGAAATAAAAAAGTTGCTTTAAATATTAGTGCACCACGTGCCAGAGCAGTGTTGTCAAGACTTTTGTCAGAAGACATAATAATTGGCGAGGGGGCAAACCGGAACAGGACATACCGTCTGAAATCATAGAACTGTTATGACACTTCTATGACAATCGGCATAATTTCTCCAATGTAGATAATAGAGGGGCATACAGTTCAGGATATTTTCACTTCATGATATTGACTCCTCACCCATTCATTTCTTTCTCGACGCGATAGATGCCAAACACAACAAACTGAATAGCACAACCGCGAAGTACCAAGCGATGGAACGGTATGATCTGTTTGTGAATTCATTGATTTTTATTCCAATATACCAAGAATATAGAGTGGCAGAGCGCATATTTGAAAAGCAAGGCACTATGCAAGACAAAAGATTTTCAACGATCTATCTTTTAACGAATGAATCCAAATTGGTTGTATTTGATTGTCAGAAGAAAAATGTAGATATCAAATACCTCTATGGAGTGATTGGCCGTTGGATGAATGAAGCAATCAAAGAACGCAGGGGCGAAACGCATGTCCAAACTTGAAACTTTAATTTCAGAACTATGTCCGAAACTGCTGTCTTTTAAGGAAACAAACTAAACGGATTACCTATTCGGGAGATTGATTTTATGCCGTACTTCAATATCGTCGCGCAGACGACGGAAAACACTGTCGTAACAGAATACGAACCCGTTAAGGCCCGCTCTGACAGCTATCAGAGCGAGGCGGAGCTTGAACGGGAGTTTATCCGTATGCTCTGCGAGCAGGGATACGAATATCCGAGAATACATACGGAGGCTGAACTTCTGCAGAATCTGCGTGTCCGGCTGTCAAAGCTCAACAATTACGAGTTTACCGACAGCGAGTGGGACAG
>JAFZCF010000188.1 GCA_017552165.1 Clostridia bacterium | reverse complement strand
GACAGGTCGGACGTCGGCGACGCCCTCATATACGGCGCGGCGTCGGACCATCTCGGCGTACAGCGGCTTTCGGGCGCGTGGCTGACGGCGGCGGAGGAGGGCACCCCCGAGGGCGGATATCTCGACGGCACGGGCTGGTACCGCGTGTCGCCCGAGGGCGATTACGAGCCGATCGGCGAGGGGGAGCGCGAGATACCGCGCGGACGTACCCTCGCGCTTCCGGGTGTCGGCCGCTCCGACGACAAGGCGACGTACGCTTACAGGGTGGTCAACGCGGCGGGGAGCGCCGAGCAGACCTTCGTCGTCGCTCTCGAAAAGACCGACAGCGCGATAAGCAGTTATATAAAATGCGTCTCGCTCGTCATGACGGAGTCCGGCTCGGTCCTCTCGGGAGAGCCGGACAAATATACCGTGACGTCGTTCTCGGCGGCTGACGGGGAATACGAGATAACCCTCTCGGCGGAGGGGGACTATAAGTTCAGGCACGACGACAGGGGGCTGTTTTACGGCCGGCTGGGGCTTACCCCGGTAAAATCCGGCAAGGAATCGCCCTTGACCGTCACGACGACGCTCCGCGGAAAGATGCCGGCGTCCTCGCCGCATACCGTCTCCGTCACGGCGGAGGAGCTGACCCTGACTGACGGGGCGGCCGACACGGGGCTGTCCGCCGCGGCCGTCGTTTACGGTCTGCCCTCCGACGTTTCGCTCGCAAACGGGAGGATAACGGCCTCCCGCGGCGGGTTTTCGTTCGCCGCGTCCGACGGATTTGACCTTAAATGCTTCTCCGTGCTTTCGCCGGAGCCGGCGGGGACCCCTCCGGAGTTCATCACAACCCGGCTCGACGGAGGCACCGTCGGGGAGGGATACGCCTTTGCGCTCGCCTTCACGCCGGAGAGCACCGTCGCCTCCGAGGTCGGCAGCGTTCTCGGGAGTATCGGGCTTACGGTTTCGCCGGACGGGAGTATAACGGGCGTCCCGACCCGCGCGGGGAGCTTTGAGATCACCTTCTCGCTCGTCTGCGGCGGGCTCGAAACGCGAAAGACCTTCGTCCTCGCGATATCAGAAAAACAGGAATACTACACCGTCTCGTTCGTCAAAAACGGCGGCAGAGGGGACATGCCCGATATAACGGTGAGCGCCGCCGTGGGGCGGTACGTCGTTCCCGAATGCGCCTTTGAGCCGCCCTCGGGCGTCAAGGTCTTTTCGCACTGGTCGAGCGTGCTCGGAGACCTCGCCCCCGGCGAGGAGATAAAACTGACGTCAGACCTCACGCTCAGGGCGACGTGGAGGGACGCGGATCACGTCCATTCGTTCAGGGCGTCGGCCTCGGGCGGCGTCCACGTCATGACCTGCTCGTGCGGCGAGACGTATACCGAGCCGCACAGGGGCGGACAGGCCGACTGCCGGCACAAAGCGAAGTGCGAGGTCTGCGGAGCCGCCTACGGCGAGACCGCGCCGCACAGCTACGTGAACGGCGTATGCTCGGTATGCGGAGCGAAACAGCCGTCGGGAGGGACCTCAAAAACCCCGGACACGGCGAAAACGCCCGCCACGACTGAAATATCAGAGGGCACGGCCGCGCGGGACTCCCTCGGCGAAACCTCCGTCCCCGTCACGGACGCGGGCACGGAGGAAAGCGCCTCCCCCGCGACCCCGGGCACGGACACCGACTCATCCGGCGATACGTCGCAAGGCACGGGAACGGCGGAGCAGACCGGCCTCGTCAGGGTCGATACCCGCCGCCCCTCCGACAAGGGGATCATAATACTCCTCCTCGTCCTCGTCGTCATATGCCTCGCGGCTGGGCTCATAGCCCTCGCCGCCGCGAAGAGGAAGAGATAAGACGCTACGTAAGCCGCGCCGCGCTGAGTTTATTCTCCTATGTGACTACTTTAATCTCATTTATGACAACTTTCAAAAAGGTTTGTCCGATTTTGGCCTTTTCGTCCGTCTATATATATGGGACCCTTTAAAAAGCGGGAGATTTGCTTTTTAAAGGCAGATCAATTTATTCCGTCGAACGGCGGAGAAAGGAAAAAATCAAAATGAATAAGAAAACAATTTTAGGATTACTCGTCACGTTGCTTGTGCTTGCGCTTGTCCCGTGTGTGGGGATGCGGATTATTGCCGAGTCCAAGGCGTGAATAAAAGAACGCGGGGATATTACCCGCAGAATAATAAAAGGAGCCAAATATTATGAAAAAATCAATTAAGATAACCGTCCTGTTGATTGCGGTAATACTTGTTATTTCTTCCTGTATGCCCGCGGCCGGAACCGTTGTGCCTTCCCATGACAATTCAGAACCTGTAAATTCGGCAAATCCCGGGGAGACGACAGATCCCGGAAAGGACAAGGACCGGGATCCCGTCGATTTGATCACCTGGAACGAGCAGGGGTATGCCGGGTATATCGATGAAAATCATCATATTTACATGCCCGAACCCGTTGCGGTCGGCTCTATGGACGCCGTTTCATATTATGATTTTGCCGATCCTCAGAAATGGGAAAAGTTCAACAATTATGTTTTTTCGGATTTGTCCCCGTTTGACGAGCCGAAGGTGACGGCGACCGAAAGCGGCAGCGTAACGGAGCTTCCGATTTTTGCCGATTTTCTGCAGTACACCGGATATTCTGTGTTTCTGCTCTTCGGCGTCGACGGCGGGCTCATCGGGATACAGACTGAAAAAGCGGGATACGACCCCGCGCTCGTCACCTCCGAGACGGTCAACAAAGATGCCGAATTAACCGTGTCCGGCGGCCAGACCGTAAAAATAAATACCGGAACGTCAGCAAGCCGCTGCCGCGTCTTTGCCGAGTGGGCAGAGGACAACGGAAACGCGTTCATCCCGGTCGCCGCGCGTTTGTCGTCGGCCGTTCCCGGCACTCTTGAAATAATCGGCAAACTCGGCGAGAACGGCCGGCTCGTAATTGCCGAAAAGGATCGGATCGACGTTTCGGGCATAGAGCTCGAGTACGTTCCGGCGGTATACAGTCTGAGCGAGGCGGCGGTGGCGTATAAGCAGTACGTTGAAAAGCGGCTCAGCTTTGCGAAGAACGATCTGTTCCTTATCCCCTGGAAAAGCGAACTGCTGGCAGGGAGATCGGCATACAGCAAGCTGACATCCGACGTGTTTGAGGCCGGCAGCAAGGCGGACGTCATATACAAAATGCATCCCGACGAGGTAATTGCCATCCCGTTGGCCGGTTCCTATTCGTCAATGGGAAATCAGGGTTGGGAAGGGGAATGTATGCTCTTTATTTCTTTCAAAAACGGTCAGCCGATCGGCGAGACAGTTCTTGAATTCTATCACCCCTGGGCGACGGTCGGCCTTTCCGATCACGTGTATTACAAGGATCAATATGCCGGGTTGAAATACGAACACCTCGGAGAAAAGACCGGCGACGGCTACGCGCCCCTCGGCAGCATCGGGTACGTCTCGTTCGTGAAAAGCCTTGGAGATCTCAGCAAAGTCGCGGGGATATACGCCGACGCTTCCGGCTATCACGCCATAATGAAATGACCTCTCTTGTGAACAAAATGTGACAGGGCACAGATTAACTGACAATGCGCGATCAAACTCATCATCATATGGTCATTCAGTAATCATCACACCTTCAATTACTTCGATTTATGACGCAACAACCGGAACCTATGTTGAAGCG
>JAFZCF010000187.1 GCA_017552165.1 Clostridia bacterium | reverse complement strand
GTTAGCCCCCTGTCTGAGGCCTATGTACCCGAGCAGGCGGAAGATATAGTCGGTATATTCCTGCTGTTCGCGCGGGCCGCAGCATCCGGCGCGGGAGGCCGCCGCCGACAGAGCCGAGACGAACTTTTTGCGCCTGCCCTCGAGCAGGGCGGAAACTCCGACCGCGGCCGACGCGAGGACGACGACCACCGCCGCGGCGATGGCCGCCGCCGGGAAGCCGCCTTTCCGCTCCTCAGGTTCCGAGGTCGTGACGGGCGGCTCGGTGACGCCGCCGCCTCTGTCGGTCGTGTCCGAAACCGGGGGACGGGGGTCGTCGATACGCGTCGTTTCGTCGGCGGGAGCCGAGACCTCTGTGTCCCCGGTCGTCGTGTCGTCGCGCTTTATTTCACGCCCGACCGTCGCGCCGGACACCGATTCGGTCATTTCAAAGGTCATCCAGCCGTAGTTCTCTACGTATATCTCGATCCACGCGTGGGCGTCGGAGTCTCTGACCGTCGCGGCGAAGCCGTCCGAAGTACTCTTAAAACCGTTTGCGATAAATCCCTCGCAGTATCTCGCGGGGACGCCCATCGTGCGCAGGATGAGCGCCGCGGACGTCGCGTACTGGACGCAGTAGCCGCGCCTGACGGTTGAAAGGAACTGCACGACGGCGCTCTTCGAGGCGTCGTATCCCCTCGGATCGGCGTCGTATTCGGCCGCGTCGGCGAGGCATTTTGACACCTTCGCCGCGAGATTCATCGCGTCGGCAGGGGTTTTGGGCGTTCCGCAATTTTCCGGCAGGCCGTACCGGCGGATAAAATCCGAAAGGAAGGCGCGCTCCCCGTCGCTGAGACCCGCCACGGTTGTGTCGTTCCTGACCGCCTGAGCGTTGTATTTCTCAACGGTCTTGAACCTCGCGTCGAGCTCGCTTAGCTCGATCACGGTCATGGTCATGACCGCCTTTGCCATCTCCTTGTCCGGGGCTTTCGGCATTCCCGCGTATTCGCGCGAGAATATTTCGTTCCAGACGTAGGCGGGGATCGTCATCGTAGAAAGCGGGGACGGGAGGTAAAATGATTCCGGCACGGCGGGATCGCCGGGACTCACGGCGTCCGGAACACCGGAACTTTGGTAGATTATTACACCGGAACCGAAGTATATGTAAGGAGACGGGGTGGTGATCAGCCCGTCCTGCCTCATGATCCTTATGATATCGTGATACGGCGTCCCGGTGCTTCCCCCCTCCGTGACGGTGCCTTTGAACCATTTGAAGTACGCCTCGGCGTATTCGGCGAAGGCGGCGAAGGTCTCCGAGTCAGAATACGTCCGCCCCACGGCGAGGTTGTAATAAGGCACGCAGGAGGTCATCGAATACGTCGTGTCCTGCTTTGTATCGAGCAGGACCTTGCCGCTTTTCATGAACGAGACCGAATTCAGATCGACCCTGACGTTCGTTATTTCGGTTATGCGTTTGCCCACGAGAGACGGTGCGACGAGGGCGTAGCGGCTCTGATACGCTTCGCTCCTGACGGTCACGGTCTCGCTGATAAAGCCCCTCGAAGCTCCCCTGTCGTAGTATTTCAGGGACGCGCCCGAGCCGGGCGCGCCGCTCTTACGCTCCGCCGCGCCGCCGTTGCCGATGAGCGAGAGGATCTCGTAAAACTCGCCGGTCGCGTCATCGGGATAGGGAAAAGCCGCGTCTCCCCAGGCGCTGGCGGTCCACACCCCGTCGGTATAGTAATCGCCTGTCCACGAGCGGAGATAAACGGGCGTCGAGAACTCCGCCGTTACCGTGAGGACCGGGATATTCTGAAATTTTCTCTTCTCGGGCATCGCGCTGCGGCTGGTCGCGTCACCGCGTACGCCTCCGCGTCCCCCGCCCGGGCCATCGCCGGACACAAAGCGGTAGGTTATCTCCCTCATTCTGTCGAGGAAGCCGGTGAAGGCCGTCGCCTCGGGCGCCGGCTCGTTTATCCTGAGCGCCGGTCCGATGCCCGCGAGGGTCACGGCGACGGTCAGAGCGAGCGCGGCGAAGCCGCCGTTCGCCGTCTTTATGAACGGCTGTTTCGTTTTTTTGTCCTTGCCGCGTATGAACGAGCGGTAGTATTTCATCGTGAGGATGCCGAGCCCCGCCGCCACGACGAGCAGGAAGCCGACGTTGCTCCGCGGCAGATTGTACATGAATACGACGGTCAGCGGCGCCGCCGCGACGATTATCACGGGCAGGAGCCGCGGGACCGAAAAGGTGCAGCACACGAAAATGACGCATATAATGCCGCACAGGACGGCCGCGCCGACGCGGAAGTCGCCGGCGTTCGGCAGAGAGAGCGGGGCGAGCCCGGTGTACCCTATCCTGACGAGACATCCGACGCCTTCGTTCCAGAGGGCGGCGGGGCCTTTTACGAATATCTCCCCGAGGTCGTTCAGCCCGAGCTTTTTCAGCGTCAGATACACCCCCGCGATCTCAAGGACGGCGAGTGCGATACCCGCCGGCGCAAAGATCTCGAGCGATATCAGAAAGAGATATACGGCGAGGCAGAACGCCCCGCAGGCGAGGGGCGCGTACGGCTCGAGCCCCAGCTCGAACGAGTCGGAAATGACGAGGCACAGCCCGAGCGCGCCGATGAAGGCGACGAGCAGCCGGCAGAGCGAGCCGGGTATCGAGGCCGGCTCGAAGCGCGGGCGCTTATTCTCTTTTGAGTTCGCGATCACGGCGTTCATGAGAGCGCCTCCCCGGATATGAAGGCGACGTCGCTCTCCTGCGCGGAGTTCCAGG
>JAFZCF010000186.1 GCA_017552165.1 Clostridia bacterium | reverse complement strand
CCCTGTCTTCGGGTTGACAGACACGAGGATCATGGAGTCGGACCTTCCGCGCTTGTCGAAATTTCCGTTGTCCTGCCCGACGAGCAGGATGTTGATGAGCCCGTCGTCGCCGAGAGGTTTGAGATCTTCCGGCCATGAGATCGTCGCCGGGTCCTTCTGCTCGGCCGTCGTCACGTCGGGACTGCTCGTGTCACCGCCGGATATCGACGGGTCGCCGCCCGATACCGTTGGGTCGCTAGTTCCGCCTGACGAATCGTCGATGATCCAGGAATCGTCCGGGTCGTCGGTATCGAACTCCTCACCGCTCCCCGGAGGGATGATATCCCCTTCGGTTTCGGGAAGGGAGATCTTGCTGAAAATATGTCTGTAATACGCGTAGATCCCCGCCGCCGCAGCGACGGCGAGCGCAACTATTATTCCCGCGATGATGAGAATGATTTTAAGGGCGCTTTTTTTCGGTTTTCCGGGCTTGCCTGTCACTGAGACGGCTGGAGTAAGTGAGTCTGTAGTTTTTTCCTGTTTGTCCATTTCAGATATCACCTGTCATTCGAGGGGAAGCGTATTTATGAGCGTTGCTCTTATCTTGTTGAGGTCCGGAACAAGGACCGCCATTTTGCGTATGTATGCGTATTTGAATTCCGAATTGCTCGACGGTATCCTGCCGTTTACTATCTCGTTGCCGAGAAGCGGATACAACTGAGTCACGAGACGAAGAAGTCCGTTTGACGTCATTCCGTAAAGTCTTACAAAGTCGGTTATCTGTCCGACGAGATCGAGGATCGTACCAAGACTCGCTCCTCTGAATTTGTTGTAGAGCGAAAGAAGAAGAGCTCTCTGTCTCCCGGTGCGGTAAAAATCCGAGTCGATTTTACGGATTCGCGAGTAGGCAAGCGCCGTTTTTGCCGGGACGTTCCTGTTCAGCCCCGCCTTTATCATGCTCCCGTCGGGCATCTGTCCGACTTTGCACGTGCCGATCAGATAGTCGACTTCGGCCTGCGTGAAGGTGAGATCCACGCCGCCCAGCGTTTCGATAATCTGCTCGAAGGAATTGAAATTAACGACGACGCCGTAGTCGCACGTTATACCGAAATTCCGTTCCATCACGTCAAACAGAAGCGGGAAACCGCCGAATTTGTACGCCATGTTCAGCTTGTTGTCGGAATATCCGTTTCCAAGCTGGACGTAGAGGTCGCGCATGATGGATATCATGGAAATCTTTCCTGACCGGAGATTGACGGACAGAAGGATCATGGAGTCCGACTTGCCGCGCTCGCTGAAGGTCCTGTTGTCCTGACCGACGAGCATTATGTTTATAAGGCCGTCGTCGTTTACCGGAATGAGATCGGTCGGCCACACGACGTCGGCCGGATCGATCGTCGGTGTCACCGCTGGCTGGGTGACCGGCGGATCCGTCACGATCTGGGACTCGCTCTCGGATGTCACGGGAACGACGGGATCAGTATCCGGCGGTTCGGACGTGTCGGACACGGTTTCCGACGGGATGATCTCGGTTTCGGTCGTGTCCGGTTCGATAGTCACGGGATCGGACGTTTCCGTATCCGGAGGCACGGAAATATCAGGTTCCGTATCTCCGGGCGTTTCATCGCCTCCCGGGACCCCGGAGTCGTCCGTGCCGGTATCCGGCGGGTCTGTAATGAACTCGGAGGTGTCCTCCGGAGTTTCTTCTGCGCCGGTGGTGTCGTCGCTTTCCGTCCCCGGGACCGCGGGTTCGGTGTCTTTTGTCCCTGACTGTACCGGTTTCGTGGTTTTCGTCGTTTCGTCAGCGACGGAGCTCACGGGCACGTCGCTGACGGTGTCGGGAGGGACGGTATCGTGAGACTCCGGAGGTTCAGATTCCGTGCCCTGAGAGACGCCGGTATCCTCCGTGTCCGGGATTTCATCCGTCTCTTCCCACCACGGCTCGTCGGTGTCGAATTCCTCGTCTTCAGGCAGGATGATGTTCGCTTCCGTTTCCGGCAGGATGATCTGGTTGAAAACGTGCCTGTAATATGTGTAGGCACCGACGACCGCCGCAATGACGATTGCGACGATAACCGCTATGACAATGAGGAAGATTTTAAGAATCTTTCCCGTTGTTTTGCGTCCGTTTTTTTTACTTTCCGTTTTTTCGGTTTTCGGATCGCTCATTCTGTCCTCTCGTGCTTTTCTTTGCCGCCGTAATAACCGTAATAACCGTATCCGTAGCCCGAGGAGCTCTCCGACGACATGTTGAGCACGCCGGCAATCGGAATGGCCTTGCAGAACTTAAGCTGTTCGACGGACTCTTCGACGGAGTGGACCGACGTAAAGCCCCTCTTTATGACGTAAATGAACGCGTCGAAATATTCCGCCAGCACCGAAGCGTCGGAGGCCGCAGTCAGCGGAGGCGTATCGGCTATGACGAAATCATATTTTTCGCGCGCGGTAAGCATGAGCCGCTTGACGAACTCGGAAGTGATGAGTTCGGCGGCGTCTTCGTTATAGTCTTTTTCGCAGATAACGTCAAGGTTCTCTCCGCAGCGTATTATCGCCTCCGAGAGTTTGGATCTTCCTCTTATCACCTCAGAGAATGAGGCGGTTTGCGTCGTGTCCGCGCCAATTACGTCTTCAAGCGCCGGATTTCTGAGGTCGCAGTCGATGAGCAGCACTCTCATCCCGTGCTGAGCAAGGGAGAGCGCAAGGTTGACGGCGACGGTCGTTTTGCCCTCCGACGGAGCCGTCGAGGTGACGAGGATCGTCCTGACATCTTTTTTGCGCGCTTCGTGTGCGACAGACGAACGCATTCTGCCTATCGCGTCGTAGAAACGCCTGTTGACCGACTTGTCGCTTATTCTGAACGGCCTGTCCGATCCTGCGTGTATCTCGGGTATGGAGCATACCTTTTCGAAGCCGAATCTCCTGCGGATCTCCTCTACGCTGTCGAAGGTCGGGAAGAGGAAAACGTAAATCGCGATAACTCCGAAGCATACCACCGCCCCGACAAGGAGCCCGATCAGCACGCTTCGTATCGCGTTTGCCGTTCCGTCGGATGAGGCCGGCATCGATGGGCGTATTATATAACTGATCGTCGTCTTGCCGACCGCGTGCCGCGTGATTTCCGGGCAGATTTCAAGCGCCGTTTTCAGCGTGTAATAAGCCGATTCGGACGATGTTCCGACAGCTGACATCGCGATTATGTTTGTGTTCTCTATCACTTCGGCTTCGAGACGGGCCGCGGGGTATTTTCCGTCCAGTTTTTCGGCAACGAGCTCATTCATGTCGCGCGAGGTGATGATCTGCGGTATCGCCGCAAGCAGGACCTTTGAAGTCGACTGGCCGTAAAACGTTCCGTCTCCGTCTATTTCGACAATAAACGTGGCGGTCGATGTATATGTCGCGCGGAAACCCTTTGTCCCGAGATACCCTCCGAGCGCCCCCGCGAGGAGGATGACGGCCGTAAAAATATACCACCTGCGGCGGAAGGTCTTCCATATCGACGAGGCGAGCTTTATAAGATCTATCTCGCCTTCCTGTGTTTCGCCGGATGCCCGTCTGTCATTCATCGTCGTCACCGCCGTTTCTGCCCGATACGATGCTCTCGGGCGTGAGCTTTTCGTTACGCTCGCCCTTTTGTTTGTCGCCGGTGTGCGCCCCGTATCCGTATCCGTAGCCGCCGTATCCGTATCCGTATTTGTGCGACGACGCGCTCATGCGCTCGCCGTTGTAAACGCATCCGATAAACTCCGCGTGAGCGCCCTTCAGGGTGCTGATGGCGTCTCCTATCTGCCCTTCCGTCGCGTGATGCTCTCTTACTATCAGCATCGAGATATCGGCGAAATCGGCCGTTTCCGCGGAATCGGAGAACAGAAGGACCGGCGGCGTGTCGATAATGATGTAGTCGGCGTACGCTTTCAGATAGTCGATCAGGCGCGCGATCTCACCTATCGGATACGTCCGGCGCGCCGCATTCTTTTTCCCGAAGAAGAGCATGATGCCCGTGTTCTTGTCTATTTTGACGGCGGTGTTCCAACCCTTGTCGCTGAAAATATATTCATCGATCGAGTTGGCGTGCTCCGCGCTCTTCGGGAATATCTGCGAGAGCGAACCGTTGTAAATATCAAGATCGAGGAGCGCCACCCTGTGTTTCTGCTGTGCGAGTGCCAGAGCAAGGTTCGCGGAGATCGAAGATTTGCCTTCGTTCGGCAGAGCCGAGGTCACGACCGTGACGAGCGCCCCCTCCTTTTTTTCGGCGTTTATCTTGTTGCGGAGCCCTTTTATCGCCTCTTCATAGGCGGGGGAACAGTCCACTCCGTTGATCAGTATGCCCTGTTCGCCGAAATAATCCTGTTTTATGATCCTTAGCATTCCGCCGCGCGATTCGTAAGGAACAGACTGCAGAAGTACGGTATTGAAGTTTTCCCTGAGGTCCTTCGGCTCGTTGACCACCTTTTTGAAGAGAGAGACCACGACGAACACGGCGAGGACCGCGAAAAAGCCCGCGAATCCGCCGATGACGAAGGCCTTTACCGCGCCCGAGCTGCCGGTCGGGAAGCTCGCTATCTTCGGCGACCTTACCATAGTGAAGGATATGCGCCCCGACATGTCGGACATAAGCTCGGGGTAGAGATCCGACGCGTCTTTTAAGCAGACGAAGGCGCTCTTCGGGTTGCTCGACCTGCATTCTATCTCAACGAGGTTGGTGCCGGTGACCAGCGAAGCGTTTATGCTGAAATCTTTTTCCGGGATTCCCGTTCTTCCCGCGACGAGTTTTCTGAACTGATCGGTCGAGATCAGGGAGGTGAGAGAGCGCGCGAGCTGCTGGGACGTCATGAATCTGGTATACGCCGTCGCAGTCTCCTCGGTCGATTCCACAAAATACGACGTCGTTGAAACGTAGTGCGGCACAAAGGTCTCGCGGGCTATGACAAAAGCCAGAGCGGCGCATACCGCGGCCGCGAGGATCATCCATTTTAACTGCCTGAGGACGTCGAGCAGAACGTAATATGCCTTTTTCAGCGATATCTGTGTTTCCAAATCAGATTACCTCACGCAGACCGTCAGATAAGCGCGTCCGATGTTGCCGTCGCTGCTTTCCGCGGTGTATTCTATCAGATAGTCTCCGGCGGTCGAGGTGTCTGCCTCTCCGATCGCGGTAACGGTTCCTGTCCCGTTGCCGGAATTGTATACGACGCTTTCAACGTGAGAGTAGGGATCGAAGACCCCGCCGAGGTCAACGTACAAAAGATACGTGTCGAGCGTCACCGTGGGGAGGATGCGCGAGACGGGCGGAGCGACGAGCACGGCGACGGTCACCTTCTCGACAATTCCGGACTGCGTCCTGACCTCGGCCACGGCGGTGTAAAGACCCGTGTAGCTGTCGACCTGAACGTTCTCGCCGATCGTTATCCTGCCGCTTATGTCCCCTTCGGCTCCGTCACAGGCGGTCAGATGCCTCATGACCGTCCTGTCGTTCCACGCGCTTATGATAATCTGTCCGTCCATGGAAAAGCGTGGCGGGACATAGTCGCTGTAGAAAAGCTGTCTCGTTTTTTTCGAAACGTTGCCGTTTTTGTCGCACACGGCGTACGTCACGGTGCGGCTCATATCATCCCCGAAGGACGAGAGCCCCTCCACGATCACCTCTCCCGAGAGGTCACCGTCCTCGGGGTCGTTCGCGATGACCCCGGCCAGGAGCACGTCGTCGCCGTCCTTGACGGAGACCGTCAGCGGCTCCTCGGGAACGACGAGCGCGGGATTTGCGTTTTTGTTTTTTCCGAGCTGGACGAGAAAGTATATCCCGAACAGCACGACGACGGCGGTGAACGCCGCTATGAAAACCGTATTGCTCTTTCTCATCTCTGTCTTTCGTTTACCCTCTCGCGTTTGTTTTCCTTGTGATCGAACGTCGGGACGAGCTCCGCGACTATCCCGCAGATAGCGGCGTCGTCGCAGTCGGCCGCCTCTTTAAGACGTTTAAGCCCCCGCTCGAGCTCCGAATCGTCGAACGGTATCGGCTTGCCTATGTAAATCATGTCGTTGTCGGTCTTTTCGAGCCCTTCCTCGGCGAGGAGCATTTCCTCGTAAAGCTTTTCGCCGGGACGGAGACCGGTGTATTTTATTTTTATGTCCCCGTCGGGAACGTGCCCGGCGAGACGTATCATCCTGCGAGCGAGGTCGTCGATCCTGACCGGCTTGCCCATGTCGAGGACGAATATCTCGCCGCCGTGGGCGAGCAGCCCCGTCGCGAGGATCAGGGAGACCGCCTCGGGTATCGTCATGAAATATCTTATGATGTCGGGATGAGTGACCGTTACGGGCCCGCCGTCGGCGATCTGTTTTCTGAACAGCGGGATGACCGAGCCGTTGCTCCCGAGGACGTTGCCGAATCTCACGGCGACGTATTCGGTCCCCGTCACATGTCTGTTCATCATCTGCACCACCATTTCGCAGATGCGTTTTGAGGCGCCCATGACGTTTGTCGGATTGACTGCCTTGTCGGTCGAGACGAGGAGCATTCTTTTCACGCCGTATTCCGCGCAGACCGCGGCGACGTTATATGTTCCGAAAACGTTGTTCTTTATCGCCTCGCCCGGGGAGTTTTCCATAAGCGGCACGTGTTTGTGCGCCGCGGCGTGGAAGACGAGCTCCGGCCGGTGTTCGGCGAATACGGCTCTCAGACGCTCGGGATCCCTGACCGAGCCGATGAGCGTCTTGAGATTCAGATCCGGGAAGTTCGCCCTGAGCTCGTAGTCGAGCTCGTAAACTGAGTTTTCGTATATGTCGAAGATAATGAGGCATTCGGGGCCGAGCTCGGCGATCTGCCGGCAGAGCTCGCTGCCTATCGAACCGCCGCCGCCCGTGACGAGCACGCGGCGCCCGCTTATATAGCTCTTTATCCTCTCGGTGTCGGGTATGACCGGTTTGCGCTCGAGCAGGTCTTCTATCTGTATCTGCTCAAGCTGTCCGGCAAAGCTCTCGCCGTTCACGAGCTGAGTCAGCGACGGAGTGGATTTTATCGGAAGCCCGGCGCGCCCGGCGATGTCGAGCAGACGGTGTCTGTCCTCCTCGCTTATCGACGGGATGGCTATGATGATCTCCTCGACGCGCATCCTCTGCGCTATCTGCGGGATCCTGTCGTCGCTCCCGAGGATCGGCACCCCGAGGATCGTCGTACCCCATTTCGTCCGGTCGCTGTCGACGAGACATACGACTTTGTTCTTCGATTGGGGAGACTCGCTGAGCTCCTTCAGGAGCATAACGCCGCATCTGCCGGCGCCGACTATCATCGTGCGCTTTTTTTCGCCCTTGCCGCTCGTGATCTTGCGGTATATCACGCCGTAGACCACCCTCGTCATGACGATGAGGAGGACCGAGAAGGCAAAGAACAGGAGGGGGAGACTCCTCGGCAGGCTCGCGTCCATCAGGATGATGAGCCCTATCTGGGCGAGCGTCATCGAAAAGCACGCGCCGACCCCCATGAGTATCTCGCCGGAGCCGGAGTATCTCCAGTCCGTGCGGTAAATGCCGAAAAGGAAGAGAAATACTATGCCGAAAACGACGGAATACGGCATGAGCCACAGAAGCTCAGTCGCGAACCCTATGAACTGATCCGATACCTGGAACTCAAGTCTCGAAAAGAGAGCGCCGTACGAGGCCGCAAAGATCAGGATCGAATCCATGATTATGAGCAGCAGGATGTGTACTGTTTTTTTAATCCCGGCTTTTGCCATATCAATCCTCTCGGGCGGCGGCGTATCCGCAGAGCCGCGCTGGCCCGTCGCGGAGCAGACTCAACGTAGTTTCCGCGCCTGTTTTTTCTGTAAGATATGACGCGACTTTCCGGAACGACGGCGTGCGTCTTTCGTCGGAATGCGCGTCGCTCGCGACGGCGGAAAGGAGTCCGCGTCCGAGCATATATTCGGCGGCTTCTCTCGCGCTTTCGCCGAAAACGCCGAAGAACGAGCCCTTGTTTGCCTGAAGAAGACATCCGGAGTAAACCAGCCCGTCCGAGATCTCCGGCTCGTTCGCCATGCAGAAGTACCGTTCGGGGTGGGCGACGACGGGCGTGTAGCCGTAGCGGAGCGCCGTGTCCGCCGCTTCGAACATCGCCCCGGGCTCGGTGTCGAAGGGAAACTCGATCAGGAGATTTTTCGTGCCTCCGAGCGGGAAGTACATCTGTCTGTCGAGGTCTCTCTCAAACGACCCGTCGACGAAGATCTCCATGCCGGTCAGTATCTTCACGGGGATGCCGAGGTCCTTCAGCCCGCGCCTTAAAAAACGCAGGCGGTCGGTGTAGACGTCCGGCGGGACGACGTTCCGCACCCGCGGATACCGTTCCCCGAAGCCGAGGGAATGCACCGTCGCGCATATCGCCTCTGTCCCCGTCCCGGCGGCGATGCGCGCCATCGAGAATGACACCCCGGCATCGCCGGCCCCGTCGTCGAGACCCGGCAATATGTGACAGTGAACGTCTACGTATCCCACACCGCATACCAACCCCATTGTATTATTATAAGATTATACCACATAATCACAGATGATGCAAGTGTTTTTTGCCGCGCCGCCGTCCGGCCGCGGCGGAATCAGCAAAAGGGCCGCGATTTCGTTATTATACATCTGTTTCGGCGCGCCCGCGGCTTGAATTTAAGGCGGGCGTGTGGTATAATAATCCCGTTCCGCGAGGGGAACAAGGAACGGGGTCAAACGCCCCGGCGAGCACGTCGCCGTAAGCGGCGGAATACACCGGGCAGCCGTCACCGCAGACGGCACGTCATTGCGAAAGCGAGAAGACGCCCGGCGGAGAGCCGACAAGCCGGAAGACTTCTCCCCGCCGCGCATCCAGCGAGCGCCTGAGCCGTAAACCGGCAATGCGCGCGCGGAACGGCGAAACAAAAAATCCCGAAAGGAAGAAAAGAAAAAATGAACGCAAAAAGATCACTGTCCCTTTTGCTTGCTCTTCTTCTGACGCTGTCTGCGGTCTGCGTCGCTTCGATGAGCTCCTGCGGCAAAAAAGATACGGGGACGCAGACACAGAAGACGATAACCGTAAAGGTTACCGACAACGAGGGAAAGGAAACGTCCTTCACGATCAAAACGGACGCCGAGTTCCTCCGCGGAGCGCTTGAACAGGAGAAACTGATCGAGGGCGAGGAGTCTCAGTACGGCCTTTACGTCAAGGTAGTCAACGGCGTCACCGCCGATTACAACACCGACGGCGCCTACTGGGGGTTTTACAAAGGCGGAGAGTACCTCATGACGGGGGTCGACGAGACTCCGATCAAAGACGGCGATACGTTTGAAATAGTCTACACAAAGGGCTGACGTGAAAAAGCTGACGGTCAAGGAGATCGTTCTTTTCGCCATATTCGGCTCGATGATGTTCGCGTCAAAGCAGATCGAGGTGATACCCAACTTTCACCCCCTCGCAATGTTTATCGCGACCTTTACCCTTGTTTACGGCGTGAAAGCGCTCATCCCGACTTACGTTTTCATTTTTCTCGAGGGGCTTTACTCGGGTTTCGGAGTATGGTGGGTACCGTATCTCTATATCTGGGCTCCGGTGTGCCTTGCAGTGCTGGCGCTGCCCCGGAAAATGAAAAAGGCGACTGCGGTCGCGCTCGTCAGCGTGATATGCGGGCTCCACGGATTGCTTTACGGGACGCTTTACGCTCCGTATCAGTGCGCCGTGTTTCTCGGGGGGAACCTGAAACTCATGTTTCTCTGGATCCTGTCCGGCCTTCCGTACGACGCCATGCACATGGTCGGGGACCTGATAATGTCCTCTCTCGCAGTGCCGCTTTCCGGCGTGATCTGCCGCATCGACAGAACCGAGCCGTATATTCAAATCGTTTAACCGCGCCCCGCTTTTGCGGGGCTTTTGTTTCGACCCGGCGGAGACAGCCGATTGACACCGGCCGGGAATAATGATATAATGACTCTGCCGTGATGTCCCGGGGAAGCGCAGGCCGCGCACCGGGAGCGGTCCGGTTATCGGGGGGTATAAAAATGCTTGAAACAGGAACAACAGCACCGGATTTCGCTTTGCCGGACCAGAACGGGGAGACGAGAAGACTGTCCGACTATCGGGGACAGAAGGTGATCCTTTATTTCTATCCAAAGGACATGACGGGCGGATGCACGAAACAGGCGTGCTCGTTCGGTGAGCTTTATCCGCAGTTCAGGGAGAAGGGCGCCGTCATTCTCGGGGTCAGCAAGGATACCGTGGCTTCGCACAAAAGATTCGAGGAAAAATACGGGCTGCCGTTCATCCTGCTTTCCGACACGCGCCTCGAGGTGATAGGGGCTTACGGCGTGCTCAGACCCGCGGCCGAGGGGGAGAAGTTCCCGAAGCTCGTCCGTTCGACCTATCTTATCGACGAGAACGGAGTGATAGTAAAGTCGCTCGGCGGGGTAAAGGCCTCGGAAAACGCGGCGCAGATGCTCGGTATCCTGAGCGACGGAACGGCGGAACCGTAAAACGCCCAACAAAACGTCAAACCCCTCCGGGGCCGAAAAGGCCGCGGAGGGGTTTTGAGTTGAATATACGCCATTCAGTACATCGCGAGCTCGGCGGAGTCCATGAACTGACACATCGAGAGGTTGAAGTTCTTATAGTCGGCCTCCGCGAACTCCTCGGTCGCGCACGCGACGGTTGCGCGCACGAAGTCGAGCTGATTGAAAAAAGTGATCGAAAGAGGGACCTTTATGATCCGCGACACGCCGCGTATCGTGAGGCGCCCGTATTCGTCGAGCGACATGACGTCGTTTTCGTCGTTTACGTTTGCGCGCCGGTCCCCGTCGGCGTCACCGACGATGATCTCGGGGTCGGAGGTGTACTGATATATCAAAGCCGCGGCCCGGCAGATGTTTTCCCAGCCGACCCGGTAGGTGAGATTCCACTCGGAATACAGCCAGCCGCCGTCCTTTTCAACGCCTAAAAGTTTCATGTTATTTCCTTTCGTTTACGGTTTTTTGCGCGCGAAGCGCCGGCAATGATTTCTTATTTGTCGTAGCGCCCGGTCGCGTGATTACGAAAGCCGGCAGAGGACCCGTTCGTAAATAAGCGAGCAGGCGTCGACCTCGGCCACGCTCATGACCTTTTTTTGTTTGATCCTGCCCTCGTCGTCGAGAAAATCCCATATCGACCCTATAACGTTGTCATCGTCCTCCCTGTACGGTGAAAACGCCCGCTCGACCATGCGGTACTGCCTGTACGAAAGCGGTCTCATCAGCTCGCGCTTGGTTTCCTCGTCGGCGTTCTCAAAATCCCGCGCGTCGTCACGCTCGGCAAAATGCCTGGCATAATACTGGAAAAGAACAAAAATCCTACCGAAACCGTCGATTATGAACCGCCTGAGACGGTTATGGTCGCCCTCGTCGATAAGCTCTCTCAGCATGTCGATTTTGTTTAGAAACTCGTCGTCGTAATACACGATCTTGTCAGACATCATTACGTTTCCTCCAATTTTTCAGCCACTCCTCTTTCGTGATCAGGTTCACGTGGCCCTTTCTCATTTCGTTCAGCTGCGGGACCGGGACGTTTTCGGCCGTCCACTGGTATCTGAAACCGAGCTTTTCCTGAACTCTGCGCGATCTTTCGTTTCCGTCGTAATATCCGCACCAGACGCGTTCGAGCCCGAGGTCCTCAAAGGCGTGGCGGAGCATCTCCGCGCCCGCCTCGGTCGCGAGTCCCATGCCCCAGTAGGGCACGCCGATCCAGTATCCGAGTTCGATCTCGTTGTCCTTGTCGGCGAGATCGTTGCGGTGAAGCCCCGCGCTGCCTATCGGCAGGCCGGTCTCCTTCAGCACCACGGCGAAGGTCTCGGGCGCCGAGAGTATATCCCTTATTACTTTCCGGCTGCTTTCGACGTCTGTGTGGGGCGGCCATCCCGCGGCGGGCCCGACGCGAGGATCGGACGCGTATCTGTAACATTCCGCGGCGTCGGATTCCTCCCACGGGCGGAGTATAAGTCTTTGTGTTTCCAAAATCATGGGCTTAACCTGCGTATGTCAGACGTATTCGAGGAACATCGGGACGAGGTTCGGAATACTATTTCAGATCTTCTCCCCGAGCAGACGGGAAAGCGCCTCCGGATTGCTGTCCGTTATCATCGTGATCTTGTCGCAGCTCCGTATATCGCGGCAGTCTCCGCAGGTCCCGTATCCCTTCCTGAGGGCGCACTGTCTTATCGGGCAGAGCGCTTCGCAGAACGGCGTTTTTGCGCCGTCTGCGCGGCATCCCTCGCAGTTTATCATGTCGGGAGTGATGTCAACGCCGTTGAGCTCGGACCATTCACGGGCGACCTTTTCTCTCATAGCCTGGTCGTTATTCAATGTCGCCTTGTACGCCTCGCATTTTTCGCAGTCAAGCCCGCAGTATGCCGTCATTTTTTTCATTTTTCGCTCCTTTTTTTGTCCGTCAGAAACCGTGGCCGCCGCCGTGGCCTCCACCACCGCCGCCTCCGCCTCCGGAGCCGGACGAGCTGTTGCTGTACGAATACGTCCTTATGAGTTGTGTCGAAACGTTGCTTATCCGAACGCTTTTGATCTTGTTTTTGTCGAGCTGATAGACCTCCTGCGGGGTCTTTATCCTCGTGAGCGCCACAGCGACGATGAACATGCTGAGAAGGGAGAAGGTCAAAGCGATCAGGGCGTTGCTCATGTGCTTCATCGGCTGGGGGATAGAGATGCCGGCCATGACCTGATACGTCTGCTCGAACGCCCGGGACGCGCAGCTCACGTAATCTCCCGCCGACGCGTATTCGTAAACGTTGTCGGTTATGGTGTCGCACTTTTCGGTGCTCAGTCTGGTGTTCGAGTCCGAGGTGTAGAGATACAGATACCGGTTGTCCATGTCTATCACGAACAGTATTCCCTCGCGGTCCGGGAACAGATCTCCGAACTTTCTCGAGGCGTATGAATAGGTCTGCACCCCGTGAGTGTCGCCGACCGTCACGAGCGCGACGGGATAAAACGCCGTCACGGGCTTCATTTTTTCGCGGATTTTTGCTTCCTCGGCGTCGGTGAAGAGATCCGCACCGTCTTCAACGGTGATCTTTGAGCTGTCCGTGCCGCCGAGAGAGGCGCCGATCTTTTCATTTCTCAGGCTTCGGTAGGCGTCGAGGGCGAAGGGAAGCAGCAAAACTATGATTGCCATCACGAACAGGGCGTTCAGCGCCCTGGGGCTCAGTTTAGTCATTTCCGCCGCCCCCTCTCTTCATGGTGAAGACGGGGATATCCCGCGAGGCGAGGACGTTCTGCTGTTTAATGAGGTCGATCGCCGACCATACCGACAGGACGGCGCTGAGAATCGCGACCCCGTAATACGCCCAGTCAAGTACAATCCCGGAGAGGAGCACGGCGGCTCCGGCGGCGAGGCCGAGAAGGGTTTTCCACCATCCCTTCAGCCGGACGGAGAACGGGACGCTGAAGCGCCACGACGTTCCCTTTGCCCCCATCCTCGGGCCGTTTCCGGCGCCTGCGGTCTTTGCAAACTCCCGTATGCCTATCCTTCCGATGTCGTCGAGATGGTTTTCGCGGACGTAAACGTCTGAGGCGAGTTTTCTCTGCCTGATTCCGAAGATCAGAAGTATGATCTCGGAGATCAGCAGAAACAGATCCGGCTTGAGCGTCAGAAAAATATTAAGCAGTATCGCGACGATCGCCGCCAGTATGACGGAGTATTTTACGTATCTCCCGGCGTCGACGGGTATCTCGGCGGCCACGTCGCCGTTCTGCCCGTTTATCACGGAATAGCTTACGCGGTCGCCCTTTCGTTTCGTATTGAGCCAGACGGGGAGGAGGACCTTTCGCGTCCTTATCTCCATATTAGGGTAAAAGTTCCCGAGGTCGGCCGTGATGTCGCCGTATTTCACGCCGTTTGCGCGGATGTCGTCGCCGACGAGGCCCTTAACTATCCCGGTGTACGTATCTTCGCTCACGTTCCCGCCGTCGGCGTAGAAGCCTGCGAGGTACGAGGTCGCGAAGGGCTCTGCCTTTTTCACGTCAAAAGTGTCGGCAGACTCGCTTATGCAGTCGGGGAAAGCCTCCGCGGCGTCGAATCTCGTGTCGCCGTAATGCGCCTCGAGATCGAACTCCATCCGGTATTCCCTGACCGTCGTCGTGCTTCCGTGTCTCGAGATGCTCTCCCCTTTCGTCACGGCGTGTCCAGTCGCGACGGTGTCGTAAACGTAGTACGGCATATATATGCCGAGGATCTTCTGCGACGTGTTCTCAAAGAGCCAGCGCCGGGCAAAGCCGGATTCGTTCAGTTTGTTCTCGTACAGTCCCGTCGCCTGTTCCTTCGTGACCGAAAAGGGCACGATGCCGTCCGGGCGGCTGTCCTCGACTATGCGTTTCGTAAAGGCGACGGAGGAGCCGCAGTAGCTGCAGAACGTAGCGAGCGTGTCGCTGTAGCTGAGCATTGACGCGCCGCACTGGGGACAGACGAGCTCGTTCGTGAGATAAAGCCCGTTTTTGTCGAGATAATCCTGATACTCTTCCCTGCGTATGACGCTGTCGCAATGCTCGCAGGTCATCGCCTCTTTTTCGATATCGTATTTCAGCGCGGCTCCGCAGCGCGGGCATACAAACGCTTTCATCGGGCGTTTTCTTCCTCCGCTTTTTTCTTCGGGAAGTCCCGTCTTTCGGGCTCTTCCTCAAACGTTTCCGACAGTTTCATTGCCTGTCTCCTGATTATTCCGGGTCAGTCCGGCGGTTTTTTTGCAACTATCAGGTACCGGTGGGTCGTTCCCGTGATACAGCCGTCACGCTCTATCGTTTTCTGCAGCTGCATAAGCCGGTCGAAACAGCCGTCGACGGAAAAACCGGGGAACTCCCATTCGATTATCCTCGCGAACCACACGAAGGCGCCGACGTCGTAGAATCGTATCGGGCCGAACGCCTCGTCCGCCTGAAGTATCTCAAATCCGGCGTCGGTAAATCCCGCTTTCTGCTCTTTCAGATTTTCGTGGGGAAAGGGTTTTTCGGCGTCGGGAAGGACCATTCCGACGAGTTCTCTGTCGTTTTCGGAGCCCACCTGCTGGGTCACGAAAAGCCCGCCGGGCTTGAGCAGCCGCCCGATCTCGGGAGGATAAAAGTCGCCGTGCCGGTTGATTATGATATCAAAAGATCCGTCGGCAAACGGGACGTTTTTCGCGTCATTGCATTCTCGGAGGTCGATCCCCAGCGGCAGCAGACGCTCTTTGCACAGCGCGACGTTCGGCGGATAACCCTCCGTCGCCGACGTGTTTTTATAAGGATGTCCGAGCGAGAGGAGAAACTCGCCGCCACCGGTGTCGTAATCGAGCAGCTTCATATCGTCCGTAAGGACGCCCCGGATTATCGCCTCGTAGTCCCACGGGAGGCGCTCGTCTTCTTTGTACCGGCCGCGTATATGCGAAAAATCCCACCCCTTGATAAAGGCGCAGTTCTCTTCGCTTTTCCACAATGTTTTAAGTTCCTCAGCCGTCATTTTCGTGCCGTCCCCGCCTTGCCGCCGGGACTGTTTTTCCGGTCCGGCAAACCTGGAAAAATCACTTTGACAAATCGTTCAGCAGGGTGTCAAAGCGGCTCGCTTCCGAGTAAGTCATTTTGTACCACGGACCGCCGGCGGATTTTATGAACATATTGCCGAGGTGATAGATCGTGATGGTATCTCCGTTTTCGTACTCAATGGAAACAACCCACGTCTGTCCGTCGTATTGAGCCGGATTTTCCGGGAAATTGTCGGAGAGTTTCAATCCCGATAAGTATTTTACAACGGAGCGCGCGGCGTCCCCGTCGAACGAATAGTTTTTGCTCTCCGGCTGAGACGACACGGAAACTTTCGTCACCGTGCCTTCTTTAAGGAGAACTTTTCCTGTTGTGACGGCTCCGGAACAGGCGGATGCCGTCAGCAGAAATGCAATTATCAGTACAAATACAGCGGCTCTTTTTAAGTTATCCTCTCTTTTGATCCCGTCAGTGCCGTGATGGCGTTCAAACAACGATGGATTTCCGTCCTCGCACAGCCCGATCAGGACGTTCAGTTTTTCTTTCATCGTGGGTTCCATGATTATATCCCCTCCTTTTGCCGCTTGCCGGCCGTCACCAGATAAACGGGATGATCTTGTATTTTACCCGTTTTTTATATTCCGTATAGCCGTCCAGCCCTTCTTCAAGGACTTTTTCCTCGTTTTTTATCCGTTTTGCGATGACGGGTATGTAGAAAAGCAGTATCGCGAACGAGATCGGCGAACCGAGGACGATCCCCATCGACAGGAACAGAATCAGCGCCGCCGAGTACATCGGGTGGCGGACTATCCCGTAGAGACCCGTGTCGATCACGGTCTGGTTTTCCTGTACCTCGACAGTCCTCGAAAGGAAGACGTTTTCCCTCAGGACCTCGGCGTACATGACGTACGCGAGCAGAAACACCACGGCGCCGACGATGACCGCCCATGTAGGCAGAAGGAGCCACCCGAAACGGAAGCAGAGCCCCGCCGCGACGAAAGCCGCGAGAAACATGACGGCGCTCAGGGCGAGAACGGTCTTCTGCTCCGACTCTTTTTCCTTAGCGTTCAGCCGCTTTTTGAGCAGATCGGGGTTTTTGAACATCATCACTATCCCGGCAAAAAACATCGGGATAAAGAGTATCGCGAGAAAGAGCCAGCCGTTCGGATAGCTGAGCGTCCCCGCCGACAGGAACAGTATCAGCGCGATCAGCAAAACGCCGATCAGAAACTTTGATATCGCCTGAAAAAACAGTTTTATCGTCATACAGCCGCCTCCGGGGGTCGGCGTTTTTCGGTCGTGCCGTTCGCTTCCGAAAGATCTATCCAGTATCTTTCGAGATACACGTCCTTTTCCGGCTCGCGGACAACGGATTCGAACACGCCTCCGTTTTTGAGTATCGTCCGTTTGCTGCCCTCGTTTCCGCGCAGACAGGTGATGAGCACTCTTTTCATCCCGAGCTTTCCGCATTCCGGCAGGACGAGCCGAAGCATCTCCGTCGCGTAGCCCTTTCTGCGCTCGCTCGGACACACGGAATATCCGATGTGACCGCCGAACTTTTCAAGATATTCGTTGAAATAATGCCGTATCTGTATCACGCCGACCACCTTGCCGTCGGACTCCCTGACGTATATGAACTGCGTCATCGGGACGAGCTCGGGCGGGGTCGTCTCTTTGCGCTTCAGCGCCTCGACCTGATCGAGCCAGTTCTGGGTTTTGTCGAATCTCCGAAGCGATCCGCACCCGTCCATCGAGCCCCCGGTCTCGAGGAACTCTCTGCGGTACGCCTGTATCTGCGCGTCGTATTCTATTGAAGGAGAAACAAGTTTCACGGTATTGCCCTTTGTGCTTTCCTGCGCTTTTTTCCGTTTTTATCCCGCCATCGCGGCGACGAGCCCGATCAGAAATTCCCGGTCGTCGACGTCCTCGACGAGAAGCATCTCTTTTGCGCCTTCGTAGGGGAGCTCCCTCGGCGCCGCCGGCATAAGCTCAAGCGCCTTCTCCGTCGGCTTGACGAGAAATCTGTCGTCATAGATGCCGCCGATGATCTTTCCGCGGAAATAAACGATATACTCTCCCATCATGGCCCGGTACGAGACGCCGTCGAGCGGGGACAGCTGATCCATTATGAAATTCAGATATTCCTTGCTCGACGCCATGTTATTTCGTCCCCTCCGTTTGATCTTCCCGCGCCCCGTCGAGGATGTCGCGGAGCCCGTCGGTGAAGTCACGGAAACGCGGCGGAAAGTTCCGGGAGCCCGAGGCGCCGACCGTTTTGTCTCCGTTCACGGTCGCCCTGAGGATGAACGTCGTCCCGTCCCTGACTCCTTTTGGATGCGGGCCGTGAAATCCGTCCCACGAGAGGAGCCTGCAGTCGTTCATAAGCTTCAGCGCCGTTTGTTCGCCGCACACGGCGCGCTTTTCGGCCACGCGGCTGTCCTTTCCCTCGGAAAATCTGATCCCGTACTGCGAGATCTCGGCCATGCCGTCCTTCATTACGATTTCATATTCGGTCACGTGACGCATGCCGCTCAGTCTGAGCGTGACTTTTTCGAACGAAGAAATGAGTTTTTTCGAAAAAAGATTTTTGAAAAGTGACATCCGTTCCTCCGGGCGCGGCGGTCCGCACACTATCTCTTTTTATATTATACCCCAAAACGACGGATATATCAATCTGTCAAAGGGCAAAAACCGCCGCAGAAAAGAAAAAATCGCTCGGGATTTTCTCCCGAGCCGACGAAAAGCGGCGGGGACGCTCCCCGCCGCCGTGTCAGGCCGGAATATACTCGATTGAAATGACGGCGCCGTCTTTTATGATCATGTTTATCGCCGTCCCGCCCTTTTCGGCGCGGATAACGTTTTCGAGCTTTTCGCACGAGGGATAGGCGTCGGCCGCCCGCTCAGCGGAGCAGCCTATATAGACGCCCTCGACGGTCGACGCCGAGTCGTCCGTCAGGAGGATCGAGTTGACGAGGTCGCGCTCGCCGTCCGGTCTTGTCGTTATGACGAAACCGGAGTAAGTATAGGTTTTGTCGAGCCCGTTGAAGGCGCAGGACGCCGCCTCGAAATATTTGAGCGGCTCGCCGAGGGAGGCGAGCACCTCCGACATGTCGTCGCCGATCCTTATCCCGGTGCCTCCCGCCGTCGGGGCTTTGAAGTAAAATCCGTCGGTTTCTCCCCCGTTCGCGCCGTTTTCCCCGGCAAATCCGGAGCAGGACGAAAGCAGCAGGATCGCCGTAAGGACCGCAAAAATCTTGTTCATGTACCGTTTCATTCGTCGCTCCTTCCGGACGTTTCCGCCGCCCCGCTTTCGCTCGCGCCGGTCTCTTCCGATGTTTCCGTGGTCTCCGTCTCAACGGGCGAGCCCTCGACGTAAACGTCTATCAGACTGTGATCGTAAACGTAGTAGTTCAATCTCCAGGGGGTGCATTTTTCCGAATATTCGGCGACCTCCGCTTCTGTCCTGAGGAAGCATCTGAACGGGCACTGTCTGGGATGCGGACAGGCGTCGAAGTGATACCATCCGTCGCCGACGTTGACGAGCTGCCAGTAGTGTTCCGATTCCCCTCCGCAGCGCACCAGGTCAATGCTGGGGATGCCCGCGAGCGTCAGAAGTTCCTTCGACAGGGCAAAATAATTGAAGCAGTCGCCCTTTTTCCGGGTATATCCGTCATACGCGGCCTTTATCCAGTCGGATTTGTCGGAGGTCGAGACGTATTTCATCCTGTGGTTGACGTACAGGAATATCGCCTCGGCCTTTTCGCGCGTCGTCATTTCGTCGGTCAGTATGCTTTCTAGTATGTTCCGGCCGATGCCGTCGAGCTTTTCTTTGAACTCGTTCACCGGCTCGGGTACGTCGGTGTCGGGCGGGGCCGAGGTTTCCGTAATTGACTCTTCCGTGACGGGCGGGGCGTCCGTCGTCTGCGGTTCATCCGTTTCGGGCGGGGTGTCGGATGTTTCCGGCGTTGAGGCCGGCGCGTCGGAGCTCACGGCGCCGGAGCCGCTCTCCGTCGCCGCCGAGACGTTCAGATATACCCTTACGCTGGTGTTTTTGCCCGAGCTGTCGGTAGCGCTGTAAACGACGGGATATCTCCCCGGGATCCCCGCGTTGACGGCGCTGACGTCTATCTCGAGCGGAAGCTCCGCGCCCGTGGCGTCGCGCGCGCTGACCCCCGAGCGGTACGAAACCGCGTCGCCGACGGAGATCGAGATATCCCGCGCGCCGGATATGACGGGCGCGCCGCCCGCGGAACCCTTCCTGTGCAGGACGCCGGGCAGGATCATACAGAGCGCGGCAATCTCAAGCGCGATCAGCGAAACGAGCAGGATGTTTGCGGCGGGGAATTTAGAGCCGCCCGCTGCATCCTTATTCTGCGCGGCTCCGGGCAGGAGCAGAACGAGAGAGGCGATCCCCGTGACCACTGCGGCGGCAGACAAGACACCGAGGGCCGGGAAGCCACCGGCGGAATCTCCTTTTGACAAAAGGCCTGACAGAAGCAAACCAAAAGCGGCGATCTCAAGCGCGATCACCGCGATAAGCAGGATATTGACGGCGAGGGACCCTCCCGCGCCGCTTTTTTCGGTTGCTGACGTCTTTTTCATACTGAAAGGCGATATTTCTCACAAAGTACCGTCGTTGTCGCGGCTATCATGAGATAGTCGATCTCGTACGCGCCCATAAGCCGGAAGCCGGGCGCGGCGTATATTTTTCTGAGTTCCTCGATCTTTTTCGGGTCGAAGATCCCGTATTTCTTTATCAGCGAGCCGTCAATCAGCCCGTTTCCCCCGTTTTTCAGGAGCGAGGCGGCGCCCGGCGCCTGGAACGGGAACTTTTTTCTTTTCAGTATCGCGTCGGGAACTATGCCCTCCGCGGCCTTTTTAAGTATATATTTTTCGTTCGTTCCGTTCAGCTTGTATTTGTCGGGAACCGTCAGGGCGAAGCTTATCAGTTCGGGGTCGAGAAAGGGATGACGCCCCTCGACGGAATGTGCAAAGAACATCCTGTCGCCGTGCTCTCCGAGGAGGTGATCGCCGAGGCGGAGCTTGCAGTCGATATACGATCTCCTTTTGCCGTCGCTCAGCCCCCTGAGCCGCCCGACGTCGACTGGGCTCTCGTTCAAAGCAGAAAAGCCGCCGATCGCCGCCATAAGCTCGCGGGAGTAGATCTCGCCGTGGACGGCGCGCAGAGCCGCGTGGTCGCGCTCGTAACGGAAATAAGGGTCGCCCCACAGTCTCTCGTTGATCACGAGCTCTTCTTTCGTCATCGTGTCTTTGCGCATATTGCGGAAGAGATCGACCATGTATCCGACGTATCCGAAGAATATCTCGTCCGATCCCTGTCCCGTGAGGACCGCCTTTGCGGGCGTCCGGTGGACGAGCTCCGAAAGCATGAACGCGGCGACGTCATAGCTCTCCTTTACGGCAGACTCCGCCTGATATACAACGTCCGGAAGACGGTCGATGATCGCGCCGTCGTCAACTTTCACGCTGTAATGTTCCGAGCGCACGGCGTCGCGCACTATGCCCTGGAAAGCGCTCTCGTCGAGCTCGCCGGCGCCGATCTCTGCCGAAAAAGAATAATAACTGTCGAGCAGATATTTGCCGATAAAGCAGGCGACGACGGAGCTGTCGAGCCCTCCCGAGACGTAAAAGCCGACCGGAACGTCGGCGGCGAGCCGCCAGGAGATGGATTTTTTGATGAGTTCGCGGAGAGTTTCGGCGTAATATTCCGCCCCTTTGTCCTCCTCTTCGCCGGGGAAGGCGAGGTCCCAGTACTCGCGCTCGGTGACCGAGCCGTCCGATATTATCAGCTCGTGCCCGGGGCGGAGCGCCTTTATGCCGTCGAAAAACGTCTCGGGAGACACTACTCCCGGGAAGTTCATGAGCTGGTCGAGCGCCTTTAAGTTCAGTTTTCTCGGGGCTCCGGGATATTGCAGTATCGCCTTGCACTCCGACGCGAAGACGACGGCGCCGCCTATCTTCGCCCAGAAAAGCGGGGAAATACCCATCCCGTCGCGGACGAGGATGAGCTTTTCTTTCTTTTTGTCGTGGAGGGCGATCGCGAACTGGCCGTTGAGACGCTTGGGAAAATCGTCGCCGTATTCTTCGTAAAGATGGAGTATAACCTCGACGTCGGTTTTCGTGCGGAAAACGTGCCCGAGCAGTTCAAGGCCGCGCCGGAGCTCGGGGTGATTGAATATCTCCCCGTTGCATATCATATATACCGTTCCGTCTTCGTTCGAGATGGGCTGCATGCCCCCCTCGAGGTCGATGAAACTCAGTCTGTTGAAGGCGAAGGTGACCCTGCCGAGCTGCGCAGTGCGCTCCCCGTCCGGGCCTCTGTGAGATATTGCGCCGAGCATTTTCGCGGCGGCCGCCGCGGAGAGGTCGGCCGGGCCGGCAAGGTCCGTCATTCCGCATATTCCGCACATCTTACTTCTCTTCTTCCGTCGGTTCTAAGTCTTTCAGTTCGTTCCTTTGACGCGCCGCCTCGGCGTCGTATCGCGATAGTTTTTCTTCCCATATACCGGACAGACGCTCTTCCCCGCGCCTGTCGGCGAGGCCGTGCTTTTCGGTCAGATATTTCCCCATGAAGCGGGCAAGCTTTTCGGCTCCGCTCAGATTCATGTGCAGCCCCCCATCGTAGGTGTCAGTGTCGTAGTCAATGCCCGTTTCATCCTGTATCGAGAGAAAATTGATATATTCAAGCCCGTGTTCCGAGGAGTATTCCGAGACCTGTCCGTCCCATTCGTCGTACCAGTACGGCCAGAGACTCGGCGCCTTGATCAGGACGAGCTCCGCGCCTTTCTTTTCGCAAATCAGGCGTATCCTGTCGAGATAATCCCACGACTTGTCGCTGAAAGAGTAGTTTGCGAGGGGCTTTCCGTCGGGGACGTCCTTCGCCGGCCTGACGTCGGCGCGCATATAATATCCGTTATGCGTCACGGGCTCGCGCGAGCCGAAGAAATACGTGAAGTCCGTCGATTTCAGGTCGCTCCACCTGTCGTGGTATCTCAGTATCGGGAAGACGTAGGAGGCGAAGGACTCGCCGTCAAGCATGGACGCGCGGATCGCGCCGATCTTTGAGGAGGACCATCTCATCCCCTCGATCGACATCCTGTTGTACGCCTCGTTCTGCGATTCGCCGAACTGAAGCGACTGGACGTTGAAAACGACGACATCCGGCGTTTCGTAACGGAAGGTGTCCTCGAGCAGATAATAAGACTGCCAGATATACTGCTCCGCGCTCCCGCGGATATACGAGTTGATTCCGAATTCACGCCAGAGCACGGCGGGGGAAAAGTTTTCGTAGACCTCGCAGTCGCCGACGAATATCACGTCGTGATCCTTTTCTTCCCGGTAGTATTCCGACACGAAAGCGCCCTCGACTACCCCGTCGTAATATTTCGGCGTGAGGAGCCGCTGGGCGGCAGCGAAGACCGCCGTGAGGACGATCACCGCCGCGGCGATCCTGAGAACCGCATATTTTTTCGATCCCTTTTTTTCCATCGTTCAGAACCTGTTGTATATGAAGGACGAGGCGTCGTAGCCGATGCCGTAAGCGCCGAAAATCACGACGGCGGCGGCGAGACATACGATCGCCGCGAGCCTGACGGCGTACGGCTTTGAATATATCGCGTCGCGCAGGTCGTGCTTTTTTCCGACGGCCGCGACGGCGGTCATGAGCGCGATCCCGACGGCGAGCAGGACGTAGTCGGTCCCGGTCAGTCCGAGATTCATGAGAGAACCGTCAAAGAGCACGCCGGCGTTTCTTACGGAAAAAAGCGAAAAAAGCGCGCCGAGGGTGTCGCCGACCTTCGGGAAGCAGTCAAAGAGATTTAGCACGCATACGAGCGCAAACGTGCGGATAACGGTGAACGCCCTGTAAGGGGCGGAGCCGGTAAAGCCGAACCTGTTTCCGAAACGCGCGTAGAGCGGCTCGAGCTCCTCGGAAACCATAAGCACGAGCCAGTTGAGGAGCCCCCAGACGATGAAATTCGCGCCCGCCCCGTGCCATACGCCGGTGAGGAACCACGCGGCGAATGAAGCGATATAAAGCGGTACGCGCCGGCCGGCCTTTTTGCCGAGCTTTGACTTGGCGAGCGCCGTTATCTTTCCGACGGCGGCGGAGGTCGATACGGGGTAAAACACGTAATCTCTGAACCACGAGCACATGGTTATGTGCCATCTGCGCCAGTATTCCTTGAGCGAGCCCGAGAGATACGGCAGATTGAAGTTTTCCGGGAGCCTGATTCCGAGCGTCTCGGAAAATCCGATTGCGATATCTATCCCTCCCGTGAAATCGGCGTAGAGCTGTACCGTATAGAACAGCAGAAGAACGAGAACGTACGCGCCGCGAAGCCCGGAGGATCCGGCAACGGTCGAGACTGCCGCCCCTATCCGGTCGGCGACGACCATCTTTTTGAAAAAGCCCCAGAGCATGCGCGTCACGCCGCGGAAAAGGGCTTTCTCGTCAAACGGGTGAGGGGCGCAAAGCTCCTTTCCGAGTTCTCCGAAACGGCAGATGGGTCCCTGTACGACCGCCGGAAAAAAGGATACGAAGAGGGCGAAGCGGAACCAGTTCCGCTCGGCCGCGACGGCGCCGCGGTACATGTCGACAAGATACCCGATCGCCTGGAGGGTGAAGAACGAGATGCCGAGCGGCAGAATGAGCCCGAGCCCGGCCGATTTCGATATGCCTCCGCCTATGAAGGGGGAGAGGTATTTCCCGGCGGCAAGGACGGAAACGTCAAACAGAACGCATATAAGGACCGCCGCCTTGCGCCGGCGGACGTACCTTTTTTTACATGCTTTCTTTTCTTCTTTGCCGAGGGAGGCGCCTTCCGAGCCGAGATACGCGGCCTGTTTTTTTGCGATTTTTTCGAGAGAAAGCGCCGAGATGTACGTCGCCGTTATCACGGCAAGCGGATAAATTATGCCGAAAATCCCCGCCGAGGCGTAGAAAACCGCGCTGCAAACAAGCAAAAAGATCCATCTGCTCTTTTCGGGGAGCAGATAGTATACGAGTATGACGAGCGCGGCAAAAAAGACGAACCCGGCGGAATTGAGGGCCAAATCAGTCCTCCTCCCGGAGCCTCTCTATGAGCGCGCAGATCTTTCCCGCGGAATTGAAGTTTTCCGGCAGGATGTCCTTCGCGGTTATCACTACGTCGAATTCCTCGCCGATCCCGGTTATGAGATTGACGATGTCCATCGAATCGAGAATTCCGTCTCCGATGAGATTTTCTTCCGCCGAAAAGTCGACGTCGGGGCGGATATCCCTGAGTATTTCAAGCAGTTTTTCCATTAAAACCTCTATTCCGTTCCGCTCAGCCCGACACGGTCGATCTTTCCGTTCGGCGTGAGCGGCATTTCGTCAAGTTTTACGGTCTTCCCGGGGATCATATATCTCGGCAGGCGCGATCTGAGCCATTCGCCGAGCTCTGCGGCGTCGGCGTCGCCCGTGAAGAACAGAGTTATCCTCCGTTTTGCGGCGCTGTACACGCAGGCGCACAATCCGACTCCGGGGAACGCCGCGGCGGTGATCTCGATCTCGCCGAGCTCTATCCTGTGGCCCATGTGCTTTATCTGATGATCTTTTCGGGAAACGAAGATCAGATTGCCGTCGGCGCCGTATTTTGCGACGTCGCCGGTCTTGTATATCTTTTCGGGGTACGAGGTGTTGAGCGGGTTCTGCACGAAGGCGGCGTCCGTCCTCTCGGGATCGTTGTAGTATCCCAGCGTGAGCGCCGTGCCGCGGATGCATATCTCGCCCTCCTCGCCCTCGTGCGCGACCGTTCCGTCCGGCCTCATGAGTATTATCTCGCGGTTTGGGAAGGGCTTTCCTATCGGTATGGATTCGTCCTCGGAGAATTCTCTTTCAACTCTGTAGAAACAGCACATCCCGGTGGTCTCCGTGGGGCCGTAAAGATTGGTGAAGGACGCCTCCGGGAGGGCCCTGCGCCATTTGTTGAACTGTTTCACGGGGAACACTTCCGAGCCGAACGCGACGGTGCGTAGATATTCCGGCCTGACGACCGAAAAAGTGTCGAAGGCGCTTATCATTGTGAGCGCCGAAACGACCCAGCATATCGTGTTTATCCTGTTCTCGTTCAGATATTTCACGAGATCGACGGGGGTCGAGAAAAGTCTTTTCGGGATGAGGTACGTCGTCGCGCCGAATCTGAGCGTGGGGATGAGCTCTTTGAGACACGCGTCGAAATAGAGCGGCGACTGGTTTCCGAAGACCGTGTCGGAGGAAAAGCCGAGCGTCTCCGAGAGCTGCTCTATATAGTCGATGACCGACCTGTGACAGGCGCATACGCCCTTCGGGACGCCCGTCGATCCCGACGTGAAAACGACGTAAACGGGGTCCGTGTCTATCGCCGAGCGGTATATTTTGTCAAGAGCGGCGTCGTCCGTTCCGCCGTTTTCGGTGATCTCGCCGAGCGTGACGGCGCGGCCGCCCCTCAGGTCGAGCTCTCTTGCCTTGCTGACCGTCTGTCCGTCGCATATAACGAGCGGAGAGCGGACGTTTTCGAGTATCAGGCCGATGCGCGCCGCCGGCATCTCCTCGTCTATCGGGACGTAAAAGCATCCTCCGCGTATCACGCCGAAAAACGCGGCGATCTCGGCGGGGGATTTTTTCATGAAAACGACGACGGGGCGGCGGTAAACGCCCTCGCCGTGCAGAAAAGTTCCGACCTGCCGGCTTATAACGTCGAGCCGGGAAAAGGTCAGACTTTCGTCCTCGGAACAGAACGCGGTCTTTTCGGGAAAACGTTCCGCCGCGGAGATAAGATATGAGATCAGGCTATTCTGCATGGCGCGGTGCCTCCGACGGGCAAGATTATATCACCCGGCGCGTGTTTTGTCAACGGACCGCCCGGCGCGGCGACCGGCTCCGGGAGAAATTCAATTCATTTTTTCTGAATATTTTTTTATTTACCCCTTGACATACCGCCTTTTTTGTGTATAATTATCCACGTTGAATGAAATATCAATCCGAAAGGCAATCAAAATGAAAAACAAAGACGGCATCAGGAAGATAGTGCTCGCGTATTCCGGCGGGCTCGACACCTCGATAATAATTCCGTGGCTGAAGGAAAATTACAACGATCCCGAGATCATCGCGGTCTCCGGCAACGTCGGCCAGGCCGATGAGCTCGACGGGCTTGAGGAAAAAGCGCTCAAAACCGGCGCCTCCAAGCTGATAATAGCCGATCTCACCGACGAGATGGTCGACGACGTCATCATCCCCGCCATGAAGATGGGAGCAAAATACGAGAAATATCTTCTCGGAACGGCCTTCGCGCGTCCCGTGATAGGCAAAAAGCTCGCCGAGATCGCGCTCGCCGAGGGGGCGGACGCCATCTGTCACGGCGCGACGGGCAAGGGCAACGACCAGGTGCGTTTCGAGCTCGCGATAAAGCGCTTTGCGCCGGGGATGAAGATAATCGCCCCGTGGCGCGAATGGGACATAAAGTCCCGCGACGAGGAGATAGATTACGCCGAGGCGCACAACGTCCCGCTCAAGATAAGCCGCGAGACCAACTATTCTAAAGACAAAAATCTCTGGCATCTCAGCCACGAGGGGCTCGATCTCGAAGACCCGTCGAACGAGCCGGACTACGACAAGCCCGGATTCCTCGAAATGGGCGTTTCCCCCTTCGCAGCGCCCGACGAGCCGACCTACGTGACGATTGATTTCGAGGCCGGCGCTCCCGTCGCGCTAGACGGGGAGAAAATGAAGGCGAGCAAAATCATCGAAAAGCTCAACGACACAGGCGGCAAAAACGGCGTCGGCATTATCGATATAGTCGAAAACCGTCTTATCGGAATGAAGGACAGGGGAGTGTACGAGACCCCCGGCGGGACGATACTCTATTTCGCTCACGAACAGCTCGAGATGCTCACGGTCGACAAGGAGACGCTGCATCTGAAACAGAAGCTCGCCGTGGACTTTGCCGATCTCATCTACAACGGCAAGTGGTTCACGCCGCTCCGCGAGGCGATGACAGCCTTCGCCGACAAATCGAACGAGCACGTGACGGGCTCGGTCAAGCTCAAGCTCTACAAGGGCAACATCATCCCGGCCGGAACGACGTCTCCCTTCTCCCTCTATTCGGAGGATCTCGTGACCTTCGGAGAGTCGGACTACGACCAGGGACAGGCCGAGGGATTCATAAACATCTGGGGCCTGCCGACGACCGTCCAGGCCATGCTTGAGAAAAAAGGAAAGCTCTGATGTCCGGAAAAATGTGGGCGGGACGGACCGACGGTTCGACCTCATCCGCCGCCGACGATTTCAACTCCTCGATACGCTTTGACAGTCGTATGTACGAGGAGGATATAAGGGGCTCGGCCGCGCACGCGGCGATGCTCGCCGACCGCGGGATCATTTCCCGCGCCGACTGCGACGCTATTCTCGCCGGCCTCGACGGTATCCTCTCGGATATCCGCTCGGGCAGGCTTGAGATCGATCCGTCGGCGGAGGATATCCACATGTTCGTGGAATCAGTCCTGACCGAAAGGATCGGCGAACCCGGCAAGCGGCTGCACACCGCCCGTTCGCGCAACGATCAGGTCGCGCTCGATATGCGCATGTACCTGAAAAAAGAGATAAACGAGATATCCGGGGCAATAAAGGGGCTTATCGGCGCACTCGTTTCGGCGGCGGAGAAAAACGCCGACGCCGTGATGCCGGGATACACGCATCTCCAGAGGGCGCAGCCCGTGACCTTCGGTCACCACATGATGGCGTATTCCTATATGCTCCTGCGCGATCTCGGCCGCCTCGCCGACACGCTCAAAAGGACCGACGAGTGCCCCATCGGATGCTGCGCGCTCGCCGGGACCACCTTCCCGACGGACAGGAAGGCGGAGGCCGCGGCGCTCGGTTTTTCGGGCGTCACGATGAACAGTCTCGACGGCGTCTCCGACAGGGATTTCTGCGTCGAGCTGCTCTCCGCTCTTTCGATACTGATGATGCACCTCTCGCGCATGTCGGAGGAGCTCGTTCTCTGGAGCTCGTGGGAGTTCGGATTTATCGAGCTTTCCGACGCTTACACCACCGGCTCGAGTATAATGCCGCAGAAAAAGAACTCCGACATGGCGGAGCTGACCCGCGGAAAGACCGGGCGGGTCTACGGCGATCTCGTCGCGCTCCTCACGACGCTCAAGGGTCTGCCGCTCGCCTATAACAAGGACATGCAGGAGGACAAGGAGAGCGTTTTTGACGCAATCGACACGGCAAAGGCATGCCTTTCCATCATGACGGGGATGATAAGCACCCTCACGGTGAAGCGCAAAGCGCTCGAGGAGGCGGCGAAAAAGGGCTTTATCAACGCGACCGACCTCGCCGACTATCTCGTCGGCAGGGGAGTGCCGTTCCGCGACGCGTACAAGATCTCGGGCGGGCTCGTCGCAAAGTGCATTTCGGAGAACAGGACGCTCGAGGATCTCTCGCTCGACGAGTTCCGCGCCGTGTGTCCGTCCGTCGATGAAAAGATATACGACGCGCTCGACCTCGGCGGCTGCGTTTCCCGACGCTCCGGCATCGGCGGTCCTTCGCCGGCATCGGTGAAAAAACAGATCGAAGACGTCAGGAAAAAAATCGGATAAAGTGATTTTTCAGACAAATAAACGGGTCTGTCCGCGCGGACAGACCCGTTTTTTGCGTTATTATTTGAGCAGAGGCAGGTTGCAGCGCTTGCACCTCTCAGCCGTCACGTCGTTCTGCGTCGAGCAGGAAACGCAGGCGATATAGGGCGCCGACGATTTGTCGTAAAGCTCGTACGGGAAGTTGAACTGCGGGTGGTATCTGAATCTGGCGCCGACGGGCAGATAGTCCCACGCCCACGTCTGCGAGCCCTCGTGCTCCACTATCTTTTTCTTTTTCCCGCCGTCGGTCCTTGCGATCGTGACGTACTCGGTGTACGAATAGTTGCTGTCGCCGTTGCGGTAGGCAAGGCGCGTTTTTTTGTCCGTCACGGTCGCGTCGTAGGTGTTTTTCGCGCGGCTTTTTATAAAGCTGTAAATGGCGAACACGAGAAACACGGCGGAAACGATCGCGCCGTATTTAAGCGCGTCGGCGGTCTCCATTTTGTCGCTCACGGCGCTGTAGATCAGGAATCCGATGAGCGGCAGAGGAACGATGAAGAAAGCGAATATCCCCGACGCCTTGCGGGTCTTTTTCACCGCGGCGAGTATCTCGGGGTCGTTTACCCTGGCGGAAAAGCCCGGCGCGGGCACTCCCGGCCGGCCTGCGCCGCCCTCGGCGTATACCGGTCTTGTAAAATCCGGCGCGGGGGCGTCGCCCTGCGCCGCTCCGCAGTTCGGGCAGAACTTGGCGTTGTCGTTGAGCTGCGTTCCGCAGCCGGTGCAGAATTTAGGCATGTCGGGTCCTCCTGTTTTCCGTCGGCGGTCCTTACGGCCGCTTACCGTCGGTTTTTCGTATGATATCACATCGGGCGGGAAAAATCAAGTCCCGCGTCCCGGCAAGGCATGACAGCCAGCCGTCGGCATCGGCGCGCGACGAAAAGACTAGCGCGCGCTTTTCGGGATATTTTTCGAGCAGCGAAAGGACGACCGGCCGGTTTTCTCTCCCGTAGTTTTCGACCGCCTTCACGAGCTCGGGATCGGATTCGTTCTCAATCCACGGCATGTCGGGTCTCTCTTTGCCTATCCGTTCGTTTATCCCTTTCATGCACACGCCGGTGTCGAAATCGAGAAATACGACTGTGTCGCAGGCGCGGATCCTGACCTCGTACGTCCTGCTGTAATCCCCGTCGAGTATCCATTTGTCGAGCGAAAGCAGAGCCCCGAGCTTTTCGTCAAACTCACAGCGGGATATATGCGTCCTGTCGGCTTTCCACCACACGCTGTCGAGATGGTAAAGCGGGAGGCCGGTGATTTTGCTCAGTTTTACCGAAAAAACGCTTTTCCCCGAGCCGGGGCTGCCGAGGACTATTATTCTGTTTCCGACGGATTCCGGTTTTGTCATTCCGTTTTACTCTGCCCGTACAGCTTGGGATACGCCTTTTTGTCGAGAGCTTTCAGGACTATCGCCGCCGCGGTCGACAGCGTGACGACCGAGAGTATTAACACCCACGCCCAGGCCGAGCCGGCGCGGTCGTAAAGCTGGCCGACCGCTATGTCGACGACCCCGGCCACCGCCGTGTACGCGACGCTCATGAGCCCGTTTATCCTCCCGCGGTGGCTTGCCGGTATCCTCGTCGAGACGTACGGCCCCTCGGAGACCGTCGAGAATATCTCGCCCCAGGTGAACACGAACATCGCTGCGTAATATCCCGGAATAAACCCGAGGAGCAGGAGAAAGATCAGATATCCCCCGAAAACGAGCATTCTCCCGACGATCATTTTTCCGGTGTCGCGGACCTTTGCGAACAGTTTGGTTATCAGCGGGGTGAAAATCACGACGGTGATGCAGTTCAGGCTCGAGGCGGTCCCGAAAATGACGGCGCCGGCGTCGCCGTGCACCGCCGCCATGTCGAGGGGCATGATGTAGCCGTATTCCCCGTAGGCGGCGCCGTACAGCGTCCCGCATATGATATACAATATAATCAGCGGATTCGCCTTCAGCACCTTGAAGATGCTTTCGCCGTCCTTGCTTTCCTGATATTCCGATTCCTCGCCCGTGTCCTCGACGGGCGTTATATCCCTGACGAAGAGAGCGATAAGGACGGTCGAGAGCCCTATGGACACGCCGCTGATGATGAAGCTGAGCCACAGATAGTCCTTGAAAAGCAGCCCGGCGATGGTCGGCGAGAGCACGAGGCCGAGATTTGCTCCAAGATATTCGAGCGAATACGCGCGCTCCCTGTCCTTTGTCGTCGAGAGGTCGGCGAAAAGCGCGTCGTAAGCGGGGTTTTCCACGCTCTGGAACACCCCGGCGAGCACGAACAGGATTATCGTCCCGAACCCGAGCGGTATCGCCGCGCTGATGAAATAACAGATTATGCTGATCCCGTCGCATATCACGATGAGATGTTTTTTGTTGAAGCGGTCGGCGAGCCGCCCGCCGACGAGGTTCGCCGGGAGCATTATGACGCTCGCGCCGACGAAGAAATAGGATATCTCTGCCGCCGAGAGCAGGAGTTTCTGGCTCAGTATCATCGTCATGACCGGCCATATCATACTGCCGAGATTCGTCACCATCCTGCCGAAAAACAGGACGTATATCTCCCGCCTGAGCCCGCGGTACTGGTTAAGTAGTTTCATTCCCCGATGTAAAAAATTTGCATTTATAAATTTTCGTCCGCCCCGCGGCGCGTCCCCGCCCGGAGCAGACCTGCCTTATTATACCATTTTTGCCCTCCGAAGGCAAACGCCGGCCAAAAGAGCGCCGAAATGACGCGCGCTTTTATCTCGACAAACCGGAATTTGTCAATCCGTCGCCGACGCCGTTATAATGACGAACCGTTCGAGCGTTTTGTCATAAACGGTCAGGCACAGCGCGCCCCACCATTCATGTCCTTCGTCGAAATAATCCGACCAGTCGGTAGTCCAACGGTAAACCTCCAGACACTCCGTTCCGCCGGGAAACAAAACGTCGTTGACTCGCTCAAAATCTTCGTTTGTATAGGAATTCCCGTGCGGCGGGTCAAGAAACGCCTTGCGGTAATTCAGCCAGTTATCAGAACCTGCCGGTGCGAAAAGCGCTTTACCGTTTAGTTTTTTGCACTTCGCGTCCTTCGTATCGTAGGACCACTCCTTGCCGCCGTCAAATAGGTTACGGG